>NZ_JBELQE010000051.1:0-22698 GCF_040270385.1 Methylorubrum podarium
ATCCAGAGGGGACCGCCGCCCCGGTCGCCCGCCTCGCCCGCATGCAGCACCTCGGCGGCGGCGGTCCCCTCGGGATAGGGAAGCCCGGCACCCATCACGAGCGCGCGCCGCAGAGGGATCGAGTAGACGAGGCCGATCAGACCGCCGACGAGGCAGACGGCGGTGGTCTGCCAGAAGGGGAACCCGTGCCAGTGGCCGATCAGGACGAGGCCCGGCAGGACCAGGATGACGTTGCACAGGGTGCCCGCCGCCGACCCCTGCGTCTGGACGATGTTGTTCTCGAGGATGCCGGAACCGCCGAACAGGCGCAGCAGACCCATCGAGAGCATGGCCGCGGGGATCGAGGTCGAGAAGGTCACCCCCGTCTTCAGGCCCATATAGAGGTTGGCGGTCATGAACACGACCGTGATCACCGCCCCCAGCAGGAGCCCGCGCAGGGTGATCTCGGCGATATGACGGGAGCCGTCCTGAGGGGCATCGCCGGGCGGTGGTGAGCGGTCGTCGGATCGTGCGTCCACGGGCAGGCATCTCCGGTGCCGCCCCGCGGTTCGGGACATCGACACGGTTCGGGAACCCGACGGCCCCCTCGTCTGATCCCCCGTCGCGCCGACGCCGCGGCCAAGCCTGGTCCGTGGCGGGTCGGCGCGGATCTGCGGGGCAGGCCCGCATCGAGGAGAGACCAAGAGATGAGCCGACCGGTGCGCCACGAGATCCCGCCGCGCTCGGGGACCGCCTTCACCCTCGATCGCGGCCAGCGGCTGACAGTGATCGATCCCCAGGGCGAGCAGGTGGCCGACCTCGTCGCCTTCCGCCGGGACGACCTCGACGAAGTCATCTCATCGGGCCGCACCATCGACTACGCCTCGCGCATCTTCCTGACGACGGGCGACCCGATCTACTCCAACCGCTCCAACGTGCTCCTGCGCATCGTCGAAGACACGGTGGGCCGCCACGACTTCCTGCTCACCCCCTGCTCGGCCGACACGTTCCGGATCATCTACGGCGACGAGCATCCCCACCGGGGCTGCTTCGGCAATCTCGCCGCGGCGCTGGCGCCCTACGGGATCGCGCCCGACCGCATCCCTGTCGCCTTCAACGTATTCATGCACGTCACCGTCGACGGGCAGAGCGGCGAGATCGCGGTGCAGCCGCCGCTGAGCCGGGCCGGCGACCGGGTGAGCTTCGTAGCGGAGACCGATCTCGTCGTCGGCCTCACGGCCTGCTCGGCGCTTCAATCGAACAACTTCTCCTTCAAGCCGATCCACTACGAGATCGAGTCTTGATCGGCGCCGGGAAGATGTTTCCGGGAGCCGACTGAACTCTGCGCCACGATGCCGCGGCTGATCAAGACAATCCGCAGATAAGCGCGGCGGCGAAAGCCGGCGTTATCCCCAGGCCCCGAGGAACAATGGTCGGGAGCCGAGGTTCCCCGCGCAGTTCACCTTCTTCGAGGACCGGCGGACCGCGCGTCGGCCGGCTTCCCTCTCACGCTCTTCATCGAACCGGGCCCACAGGCCCGGTCGCGACGTTCGCTTGCCCGCTTCGCACGAGGTGTCATGCTTCTGCCCACCGACGACACCGGTCATCCGCTCGCCGAGCGCTTCCGGCACTTCATCCGCCAACAGCCCTTCCCCTGCGTCGGCGCCAAATCCGCCCTGTCCCGCGGCCAGCTCAAGGTCCTCGTCGCCCGCGACGTGACCTCGGACGCCGACGACGCGCGGATCTACCCGGCGCTCCTGGCCTTCATCTGCCGCTACCGCGCGCGCCGCGACCAGTTCCAGAGCTTCGCCGTGGTCTTCGAGAAGGCCTCCCATCTCACCGAGGAGGCGTTCGAGGCTGCCCTCTGGCGGCGGATGCAGTCCCTGTCCGACCGCGACAGCGGTCTGGGCCATGCCCAGGACTCACGGGTCTCGTCGGATCCGGACGATCCGCATTTCTCGATGAGCCTGGGCGGCGAAGGCTTCTTCATCGTCGGGCTGCATCCCGGCGCCAGCCGCAAGGCGCGCCGCTTCGACCACCCGGTGCTGGTGTTCAACCTTCACGACCAGTTCGAGCGCCTGCGGGCGGAGGGGCGCTACGAACGGCTGCGCGACTCGATCGTCGAGCGGGACGCCGCCTGGGCCGGCTCGGTCAATCCGATGCTCGCCCAGCACGGCGAGCGCTCCGCCGCCCGGCAGTTCAGCGGGCGGGCGGTGCCGGACGATTGGGTCTGCCCCTACCGGCGGCGGGAGGGTGCGACGCAGTGGGATGCGCAGCAGGTCGCCGCCGACCTGCGCTCGGGCGCCTTCGTTGCCGGACAGATGGAAGGCTGAGCGATGACCACGGCCGATGGTCCGACCCACCCTGCCCCGCCGGCCGGGACGGGGGCGCGCGACAAGGGCGGCGAGGAGGGCCGCGAGGAGGCGCTCCTCGCCTTCGTCCGCGCGGTGCGCGAGAGCGGCTACCGCTTCACCACGGTGACGCCCGCCACCCATGCCCGGGTCAATGCCCGGCCCGAGAACGCCGTCGCGCGATCCCTGCGCGACGTGCTGGGCTGGAGCCGCCCGTTCCGCCAGGATCTGATCCCGGCGGAGCTGACCGACCTGATGCGGGAGGCGGGCGTGCTCGACCGGGCGGACGGCCCCCTCATGAAGGCGCGGGTGCGCTTGTCGAGCCTCGACGGCGAGTTGTTCCTGCACGCGGCCTATCCGCCGCTCGCGGCGGATTCCGTGTTCTTCGGCCCCGACACCATGCGTTTCGCGGACGCCGTCCTCGCCCATCTCGAGGAGCGGGCGCGCGACGGACGGCCGGCGCCGCGGCGAGTCGCCGATATCGGCTGCGGATCCGGCGCGGCGGGCATCGTCGTCGCGAAACGGGTGCCGGCGGCCGAGGTGGTCCTCGTCGACATCAATCCCGCTGCCCTGCGCACCGCACGAATCAATGCCCGGCTCGCGGGCGTGGAGAACGTGCATCCGGTCCAGAGCGACATGCTGGGCGGGGTGGAGAGTTCGTTCGACCTCATCGTCTCGAACCCGCCCTTCATGGTGGATGCCGGCGGCCGGGCCTATCGGCACGGCGGCGGGCCGCTCGGCGCCGGATTGTCGCTGCGCGTGGTCGAGGCGGCGACCGAACGGCTGGCGCCGGGGGGCACCCTCGTCCTGTTCACCGGCTCCGCCATCGTCGAGGGTCATGACAACTTCCGGGACGAAGCGGGCGCGCTGTGCGCACGGGCCGGACTCGACTGGTCGTACCGAGAGTTCGACTCAGACGCCTATGGCGAGGAGCTCGACGATCCGGGCTACGCGGCGGCCGAGCGCATCGCGCTCGTCGTCCTCACGGCGACGCGCCCGGTGGGCGCCCGATGAGCGCGGTGGCGGGAGAGGCGGACGAGCGGGCCGAGTTCCTGCGGGACGCCCTGGCCGGTCTCTCGGGCGATCCCAAGACGTTGCCCGGAAAATACCTTTGGGACGAGACCGGCTCCGACCTGTTCGATCGGATCTGCGCCCATCCCGACTACTATCCGACGAAGCGCGAGATGGCGCTCCTGCCCCGCGTCGCGGCCGAGGTCGCGGCGCTCGTCGGTCCGGGGGTCAGCGTGGTGGAGTTCGGCAGCGGCGCGAGCCGGAAGATCCGCACGCTCCTCGACGCCCTGGAGGCGCCCGCCCGCTACCTCGCCCTCGACATCTCCGGCGCCTACCTCGAAGCGGCGATCCGGCGCCTCGCGCCGGACTATCCGGGGGTGGCGATGACGCCCGTCGTCGCCGACTACTCGAAGCCGGTTCGCCTGCCGCCGGGGGCGGCCGCGCCCCCGATTCTCGGCTTCTTCCCCGGCACCAGCATCGGCAACTTCACGCCGGATCAGGCCGGCGGTTTTCTCGCCCGCGCACGCGAGACGCTGGGGCCGAGCCAGTTTCTGGTCGGCGCCGACCCGACCCGCGACCCAGTGCGCCTGCGCCGCGCCTACGGGGAGTCCGGCGGCCTGATGGCGGCCCTGCATCTCAACCTCATCGACCGGATGAACCGGGACCTCGGCAGCGATTTCGACCGGGAGAGTTTCCGCCACGAGGTGCGGCTCGCCGACGACCCGTTCCGGGTCGAGGCGCATCTCGTGGCGACCCGGCCCGGCTCCTACCGGCTCGGCGACCGGACCATCCGCTTCGCGGCGGGCGAGAGCATCCGCACCGACACCTCCCACAAATACCCGCCCGACGCCTTCCGCGCGCTCGCGACGGCGCAGGGCTGGGCCCCAGTCCGCCTCTGGGTCGATGACGACAGCGGCTTCAGCCTGCACCTGTTCCGGACGGGATAGGCGGGTGGCGCTCGTTCGCCCCCGGCGTCTCGCGTTGCACCGACGCCGCGCCCGGACCGTGGATCGCCGCAGCGCAAAATTTGGGACGCTCAGTCAATTCAGCCAAGCCGTCAGCGGGTAGCCTGATGGGCAAACGAGCCAAACGGCACCGTGACGAATGACCATGGTTGGAAGAGAACTCATCCAGTACGGGCGTCCCCTGCGCGGACGGCACGAGGCTTGGATCTATCGGCGCTCGACGCGTCTCGTGCCGATCCTGCTTCGTGCGAAGGCGAGGACCGGACGGCCGGGTGTGGGGATCGTGCGGCCCGGCGACAACGACAACACGGCCGGACAGGCGACGCCGAACAGGGACGAGCGGCGTGGCTGGGAGCCGTCGCTCGCCGTGAAGTGAGGCTTCCCGGTCGTCGCCCCCTGGGCGCTCGGGGCCGCCGTGATCAGCGCGGCGTTCGGCGCGCTTTCGCCCAGGATGCGAACAGGTAGCCGACACCGCTCAGTCCCAAGATCCCGGCGATGATGCCGAGCCAGATCAACCCGCCTTCCATGCCGTCCTCCGCTCATGCCTGGAAGGGGAACGTGAGGACAGGCTGGAGTTCCATTTTCTCGTCGGACCGGCGATCGATCCGGCGCGCCTTCGCGAAAGCCATTGCGGGGCAAGGCCGTTCGCGGCGAGCGACGGGGTGCGCGGTACGGTCCATCTGCACCTGGGAAGCTCGACAGCCACGCAGGATGAGGCTTGGCCCTGGCGTCCGACGAACGCGCAGGTCGGGGCCGGTACTCTCGATCGCGTAGCGACGCTCTCAAGGTCGATCGACATCCGCTGCATCGGCCGTACTGCATTGCCGCGCCATCCTGCGCATCGTATCGGCGCCACGGACCGGTGTTTGTGCCGCTGGCTTATGGGATCGAGGACGCTGCCGCCATCATCGGCATCAGCCGCTCGACGCTGTTCGAATACATAAAGGACGGCCGCGTCCCGTCGTGGAAGATCGGCGCCAGCACCGTCATCCATCAATGCGATCTTGAGGCCTTCCTCGGCGCGGCACCGTTCTCGGCGGCGACCGAGGCGGCACGACGGGGCTGATCTGATGCCAACTTTCAGCACAACACCCCGGGGCTTCGGCCTCGGAGCCTTTTTCGTGCGCGTAGGATGCTGGTTGAGGTCGCGTGGGCGCCGTGTGTGGAGCGTGCATCTCCACTATGACCACCGCCCGCCATCGCCAATTGTTGCCCAGTTCGGCTAACATGGATGGCGCTGGTTTCTTATTGCGGATCCGTGTTTCGTGCCGATAATGCCTTGTATCGCATCCGATGGTTATGCGAACGGACATGAGCAAAAGTCGAGCGGCCTAGCATGTTGAATTCCATAGTACCTTCGAGATCGAAAATTCTTCCTTTTCTTCTCGCATCTCGGGCGCATCCTTATGCTTACGTATTTGTTCCAAAGGCGGCCTGCTCCACAACTAAACTAGCATTGTGGCTGGCCGAGCAAGAGCTCACCCCCGCCATCGGCCACATTGACCAACCAATGTCGATACATGCTCGGCAATACTCTGCAGACTCTCCTTGGCTCACACCCGCCTCTGGCGATTATCACACTGCGATTGATGGGAAATTCCTAAATCCGATCTACCTGTTTAGTTTCGTTAGAAGCCCTTATTCACGTATTTTTTCGTCATATAGAAACAAAATACTTGGGGTAGAAAAAGGAATCGATAAACATGACTATTTCCCCGAATTAGGCTGGCGTCGCGCAGCTCCCCCAAGTTTTGAAGATTTCCTCAAAATCGTGAGGGATCAAGAGCCCGCAGCCCGCAATGAACACTGGAGACTTATGACAGATATCCTGTGTTATGAGGACATAATATATGACAATATATATAAGATGAAAAATTTTGCACATGACTTTACCGACCTCATGTCTCGAATACTTCCAGAATTGAAATCTACGCGCCAGCAAATACATATCAATGATACGCGCTCCGGAGAGCACCGAAGAAGCGCTTATTCGACTGCTGCAATCGATCTGGTGAAAGAAATCTACAGGACTGATTTTTTGAGTTTTTCATACGCAATTGACGTTGATCCGGCCGATCCTCAAAATGCATCCGTGTAAAACTTGAACAAGTAAACGCCTGCACCCCGTCCGGCACCCGCCGTGCGGGCTTTTTTTTCCGTTTCAAGCTCCCGCCTGCCGCCGCCGAATGCATCTGCTTCCGCACCTCGCCCATGCGGTCGTCATCGCCGATGCCAGCCTTTGCAGCCTCACCCCTCGCGAACTTGTCGATCTTCCGCACTGGCGCAGGCCGCGCACTTCGGCCGCGGTGCGCTCGTTCGCGATCTCACGCTCGCCGACTCGATCGGTTGCCTCTCCACGATGCGCCGGACCCGTAGTGCCACCGCTTGCCCCAGGCTGCGTCGCTCCCGGATATCAGCGCGCGGGCAAGCAGGTCGGCATCCTCAAGATGCACAGGTTGAGACCTTCCGCTCCCGTGCGAGTAGTATCGCCGCGCGCATCGCCCCGCGCTTCAGGCTCGGGATGCTCTCGCGGTTGGCGACGACCTGATTCGCCCAGCCATGCCCGGCGACGGCCGCGGCGAGATCGAGGACGTAGCCGTCGGCGATCGGGTGGCGTCGGTCTAGGGGTCGGCAAGGTACGCCTCTAACGCTGCGCTTACCTGCTCGTTGGTGACGGCTTTGGCTTTGAACGTTCGCCGACGGTTGGGGGATGAATCGGCCATGCCGCACCACGAAAACGAAAATTCTAGGGGGTTGCAGGGGAAACAGTCGAGCCGATCGCCGGGAGCAATGCCTAAGTCATCGAATCGATTGGTGGGCGGTGAGGGACTCGAACCCCCGACCCTCTCCGTGTAAAAGTGAATTGCTGAGTTTCCGCCAGTTTCCCTGAGCTTGCATAAGTGGCTCGGGTCACTTCCATTTCCGACATTTCTAGGTCTACGCTGTTTCCCTGAAATTCCGCCAGATTGCGCGCTCGGTGCCGTCACCGTGCCGTCGCGGAGCGAACTCGAGAGCGCAGCCCATGGCGAAAATCCGGGTCAGCAAACGGACGGTCGATGCCCTCGAGCTGCGCAAGAAGGCGTATGTCGTCTATGATGAGGATCTGACCGGCTTCGGCATTCGCGTAGCGCCAGCGTCGGCCCGGTATCCCGCCGGCCTGAAATCCTTCGTAGTGGAGTATCGGCCGGGCAGCGGCGGCCGCGGTGTCCGGAGCGTGCGCCTCGCGATCGGCCGCTATGGAACGATGACGCCGGATGATGCGCGGCGCTTGGCGCGTGAGAAGCTCGCGCAGGCACGCCACGGCGAGGATCCGGCTCAGCAGCGCCGGCAGGAGCGCAGCACACCGACCGTGGCGGACGTCGCAGCGCGGTGGATGGCGGAGCACGTTCAGGCCAAGTTCGCCGGCAAGACGGCGATTCTGTACCGCTCGTATCTCGGCAAGCACGTGCTGCCCGCGATCGGCGGGAAGAAAGTGAACCTCGTTTCGCCGGCCGATATCGACGCGCTGCATTTCACCCTTGGAAAGGCAGGCAAGCAGCCGACCGCGAACCGACTCGTTTCGATGCTGTCCGCCCTATTCAATTTTGCGATCCGGCGCCGGATGGTGCCCGGCGGATTTTCGAACCCGGTCCTTGGGCTAGGACGCTACCGCGAGGAAAAACGCGAGCGCTTCCTCACGACAGGCGAGCTCCAACGGCTGGGCGAGGTGCTGAAGCAGGCGGAAACCGAAGGGCTTACCTGGTCGCCCGATCCAGCGAAGAAGACGAAGCACGCTCCGCGGCCGGAGAACAGGCGAGAGGTTTACCCGCCGCACGTCACGGCCGCGGTTCGGCTGCTGCTGTTCACTGGCTGCCGCCTTCGGGAAATCCTCCATTTGCGCTGGGCCGAGGTGGATTTCGAACGGGGGCTCCTGTTCCTGCCGAAATCCAAGACCGGCAAAAAGACGGTGGTACTCAACGCCCCCGCGCTTGACGTTCTCGCCGCGCTTCCTCGAGCCGGATCATTCGTCATCGCCAGCACCGACCCGGAAAAGCCGCGTGCGGACCTGAAGAAGCCTTGGGACCGGATCACCGCGGCGGCGGGCCTGAGCGGCCTGCGGATCCACGATCTGCGCCACTCCTTCGCCAGCGTCGGCGCATGTGGCGGCATGGGTCTGCCGATCGTCGGCAAGCTCCTCGGCCACACACAGACCAGCACAACGGCCCGGTACGCTCATCTTGATGCGGACCCGTTGCGGCGCGCGTCCGAGCGAATCGCTGCAACGATCTCAGCAGCGATGGATGGCAATCCGTCAGCTAAAATAATTTCCCTCGCGACAGACCGCGAGGTGGCTTGACTATCATCAGACTGCCCGTAGTTTGATGGAAGCCGCCCGAGATTGTGTCTCCGGTTGGGCTTCTCGAACTCAGAGGCCGGATTGTCGGCCCAAGTCGATCCTTTGGATTGCTTGGGCCGTTTTGGCTTGTGCGCTCCAGATATCGACTTGGGCCAGTGTTTGACCAAGTCATGGAGTGTTCGCGATGAGCTCGCGCCTATTCACGACGCCAGAGGCTGCCCAAGAACTTGGCGTCAGCCCAAACCATCTTGAGAAACTGAGGGTCACCGGCGGCGGCCCGGAATTCATAAAGCTAGGCCGAAGTGTGCGGTATGAGCCGACCGCACTTCAGGCTTACGTCGCCGCCCGTCGACGACGCTCAACCTCCGATCAGGGAGGAACGTTATGAGCGCTGCCGTCCTCCCTTTCCCCCGCTCTCGCAATCGGCGGTTCATCCGTCGGCATGCCGGCCGCATGGCTACCGCATCGACCGCCGCGAAAGCCGAGGCGCATCTGCAACGCCAACTCCTGATCCAGCGTCAGGCCATGGAGCGGCGCGGCGTCGAGCCAGAGCGCATCGCGGCCGAGCTGACAGCGACGGAGGGCCACATCCGCGCCGCTTGCTGGACGCTGCTCCTCGCACCTGGGGGCGCAGCGTGACGGAGCACCTTACGCGCCGCAGGGTAGACGCTACCGGGCGATCGACCGGCAAGCTCGCGGACTCGAAGTTTCGGAAGGTGAATTCACCCCCTCCGAAGGAGCCGTGGATCTGGCTCACGCAATCCATCGTGGAGAGCTACGCCTGGCGCGCTCTGTCCGGCGGAGCGCATAAGGTGATTTTTCGAATTGCCCTGGAGCACATGCTTCATGGCGGTTCGAGAAATGGCGATCTGCCGGTGCCTTGGTCGGATTTCGAGGCCTATGGGGTCGGATCGGCCTCGGTGCTGCCCGCACTCGAAGAAGCGATCGCGGTTGGTCTAATCGAACGCACAGATCCAGGTCACAGAGCCTGGGGCGGCTTTAAGGGGCGCGCTGCGCGGTATCGGCTGAGCTGGCTTCCAACACACGATGGGCAGCACCCGCTGAAAGAATGGCAGCGTTTCGCATCGCTCGTGGAAGCAAGGAAGGTCGCGAATGCTGCCCGCAAAGCGGTGACCTCGAGCCGCGACCAACTCGATGTTGCGACGATTTCAGAGAGACCGAGAAGGAAGCTCGCGGGCTGACGACGAATATCTCGGATTTCTGTCCACCCCTAAAACCGAAGTGGGTCCACCCCTAAAACCGAAGCTAGACCCCCTCCACCACCCCTAATCTGAGGGTGGAAAGCGGGTAATTTCCCACCCCTAAACTGTGGGGACTCTAAATATCTTGGGTAGCAGCTGCACGCGGACAGCGCGCCGGCCTGCCCTCCACACCACCACCATTCGAGATTGGTCGCCGCTCGGCGGCCGTGCAGCCTGGCATCTGCCGGGAAGGAGGAAGCATGTCTGCAACCGAAAATGAACGTCGGCGCTGCGCGGTGATGACCGCCTCCGCACGGTCCGTGGGCCCGGTGACGGCCGCGCTGCGGGCAATGCGGGCGGACACACCGGAAATTCGAGAAATCCAGGCGTTGCGCGACGCCATCGCCGAACGGATCGAGCGGGATATCGAATTGCTCGACAGGCTCGACGCTGGAGAATTCCGGTCATGAGCTCGCGAAAAAGGAATCCCAGAACCGAGGGGCGCGGCTTCCTGGTTCACATCCGCCACAAGGGCTCCGAACGGATTGTCACCCCGCGCGTGAAGCGGATCCCGGAACACTTCACCCTCGCCGATGCCCTGGCGGAGGCCGAGCGCCTCGCCGACGCGTCCGGCTCACCGTGCTCCGTCTTCTCGGAGGTTGGGACCGTGCTGCCGGGTGACGGGGTCGCTCTGATCCCCAAGCTCGCGAGAACTCCAATAGTCGAAGTGCGCCGCCGCCGCGCGAAATCAGCAGGGGGAAAATGATGGGCGTCGTTCTGACATTTCCGCCGCGTCCCGGATATCGTCCGTCGGCGCCGAAGCCGAAATCCCCGCCCGTTCTCGAGATCGCAGACGACCCTCCCGGCGCACCGGATGAGGAATTCCAGCTGGGCCTGAGCGAGGGCCTCCGCGCTGCGCACTGGTTCGTGGATCGCCGAGAGGAATTCTCACGTCTCGCCCGAGCGCGTCAGGTCAGTTGGCTCGATTTCCTCGAAGAGTTCCAGCGCTGCGCGCATGTCGCTGAGAACCCGGCAGCGGCGAGTGCACCGCTTCGCCAGTTTGAGGCGTATGTCTACGGGGCCCGCAGCGGTGGCATCCACGGACCATACGCAGCCGGCCACAGAGCAGCGTTCGCCTTGACCGAACAGTTCGTCGCCAGTCTCCACTAATCAGCGATCCACCCCGGATTGGCGCAGCGTCACCCCGCGCCATTTCCGACCGCACGAAAATGCCCGCCGAATTAATTAATGGCGGATCAGCATTCGAAATTCGACGTGCCAGTACGGGCGAGTCATGGCCGGAACGGCGAGCGACAAACCTCAGTTTCCGTGCTAAGGCTGCAGTGTGTTGCGTAATGGAGTGCTGCCATGGTCATCGAGTCAATCCTCGATGGAATCCGAATTGGCACCGTAGTCCGATCGAGCGGAAGCGCGTTCGCCTACGATGCCAATGACGTCGTTGTGGGGCAGTTCGCGAATATCGACGCCGCCGCGTTGGGTCTCGCTCGGCTGCGTCAGCCTGAGAATGACCCGAAGCCCTCGAAGTCCCTGGATGGTGAGGCGCCTTTCGTGAACGCTGACGGAGCTTTTCCAGACAGCCGGTCGCGTAATCCACCAGACATGGCGGTCAGCCGTTGCGCTTTAGCTTCGCAAGCACGGGCATAGTCGTCGCGCTTGGACACCGGCGGCATAGCACAGCAGTCAGAATTGTTACGGTTCTGCATTGTGAACGCACCCTCTACTAGAGCGCATGCTCTGTAAGCCGGAGAATGCTGGGCGCGACGGCCAGTTCCCGATCCAGACACTCGGTTTGGTATCGCACCATGGCAGGTGGGGTGGCTCCGCCTCAGCCTATGAACTGCCCCTGAGATCGGAATGGAGGGGTAGCGGGGTCAAATCTCCAGGGCCTGAGGGGGTCCGGACCGCAAGGGGTCGCACAGACAGAATTCCCGCGCGCGTTTTTGAGAATTTCCGGCCTGCGGATCGAGCCGATTCCGCCGGTCCCTCTGCAACTCCACGATTTCTGGTGCTGGAATGCTCAAGCCGAAACCCCCGAAAAACCTCAAGAAATTACCGGGTGCCGACAAGGCTCGCGGAGGCCGGCCGACGCTGGAGGACGCGCTACGCCGGAAGATTGCAGCTGTCGGCGTCGATCCGGTGCTGGTCGATCCGCGGCGAGTTCTCGCGGGCATCGCGGTCGACGAGCAGGCGCCGGCTACGGCCCGGGTTGCGGCCGCTCGAGCGCTTCTAGCCTCGCAGGCTGGCCTGCCTCCTCTGGTCTACGTCGATCCCGACGAGGTGCCGGAGGAGGACGTCGTCACCCGCCGTGCGCTCGCCGTTCTGACAGCAGGGAGACCGAATTGAGTGCTATGCCCACCATCGGCACGCACCGCGGCGTGCCCCTCCACGCCTACCAGTCAGCGGCGCGCATCCAGGTCGTGAAGTCGGCGATCGACGCCGTTTACGAGATCGGAGACGCGGTGGCGTTGGCAGCCTACGCTGCTGATCCGGCACATCCGCCAGAGGCGCGCCTATTCGCAGCAGCGCGGTGCGAGGCGACATGGCAACTCGCCGCCGAAAGTCGGGCAGTCCGGCCCATCGTCAACCTGGCTCTTGTGCGTGCTTCGGTCGCCGGGCTTGGAACGCGGCAATGGATGTCCCCGAGCCATTACGGCTCCGATCTCGATCCGACCGGCCGGTTGGTTAAGCGCGAGCAACCCATTCCAGCCGAGGATTTCGGCTGATGACAGGAGAGAAGCTCTCCCGCACGATCAGCGCGGTTGCGGCGGCGCTTGATGTCCCGCAGCACGTCCTCCGGTTCTGGGAAGCTCGTATCAATAAGCATGACGGGTCCTTCGGCAGCGTGGTGCTCGGTAGCCTCATGCTCTCCTATTCAGCAGGCTCTTCGACCGGATCGGCCTAGGTCAGGACGGCGCGATCAACCTCTACCTGCGGGAGGGCACCCGCGTCGCGCGCCATCCCTACGCCGAGGCCGGCATCGGCCTGAACATCGCCGGCACGCCGAACTTCGACTGTTTCGTACGTGAGAAAAGCGGAGCCTTCGTCGGCACCTCGGTCCGCGACGGGGTCGAGCGGCAATACGCCTTCATCCAGGTCGGCGACCTGCCGCTCGCCCTCAACGTCGCCCTGGCGACCCGGGAAATTGAGGCGGGTTGGCGCGCGAAGGCACTCGTCATCAGCGTCGTCGTCCTCGCGCTGAGCGGCCTGACCGTGTTCCTGTCCCTGCTGTACGGACGTGACCTGCGCCGCCGCGCCGTACTGCAGGCCGAACTCGCACGGCTCTCGCTGACCGACACACTCACCGGGCTGCCCAACCGGCGCCGCTTCGAGCAGGATTTCGAGCGGGTCTTGAAGAGCGCGCAGCGGACGGGCAAGCCGGTCTCGCTGCTCGTCGTCGATGCCGACCACTTCAAGCGCTACAACGACCGCTACGGGCACGCCGTGGGCGACGCGGTGCTGAAGGGCCTCGCGCGCCACCTCTCCGAGAGCGTGCACCGGCCCGATGACCTCGTGGCGCGCGTGGGCGGCGAGGAATTCGTGGTGATGCTCCCCGACACCGATACTGACGGCGCGCTGCGCATCGCCGCCAAGATCCACCAGGCAGTCGCGACGCTCGACGTTCCATCCGCGGGAATCGGTGCCGGGGCGGTGACAGTGAGTATCGGCCTGGCGACCGGCCCCGGCGCGGCCGGGGAGCAGGCCGAGGCGCTGTATCGCGCGGCGGACGCGGCCCTCTACGAGGCCAAGGCCGGCGGGCGCAACCAGACCCGGTGCGCCGCGCCCGCAGGCGGGGGGGTCGGGTGCTCCGCATGGTCGGCACCTGATCCGGCGAGACCGTACCTCTCGAAAGCTTTCCGATGCCGGCCGATCCGAACCGCGCGGGTTCGTTATGCTGAGCGGCCTGCCCGATCCGGCCAGACGGCAACGTACCGCAGCGCCTGGACGGTACGCCGGCTTGCCAAGCTTCGGCTTCTGCCGTCTGGTTACCTTCATCGGTGAAGACTGGGATAGGGCCCGGCCCACCGGCACCTGAGCCGGACCAGCACGTCAACAAGTCGAGCCCGCCCCGGATGACCGAGAGCGCCACCCCCGAGTTCCCGCTCTTCCTCGCCGGCGGGGGGCTCATAGGCGCGATGATGCGCTGCCACGACTGGTCCGGCTCGCCGCTTGGGCATCCCGACGCTTGGCCGCCCTGCCTGCGCTCGACCGTGAGCCTGCTGCTCGGATCGCGCTTCCCGATGTTCGCGGCCTTCGGGCCCCAGCTAGGCTTCCTCTACAACGACGCCTACGCTGAGATCCTGGGCGGCAAGCACCCCGCCGCCCTCGGCGGCCGCTTCCACGACATCTGGTGCGAGATCTGGACCGACATCGCGCCGCTCATCGAGAAGGCGTTCGCTGGCGAGCCGACCTGGTCGGCCGATATGCCGCTGACCATGAACCGGCGCGGCTATGACGAGCTGACCTGGTTCACCTTCTCGTACTCGCCGGTCCGTGACGAGCATGGCGAGGTTGCCGGCATGTTCTGCGCCTGCACCGAGACCACCGGGCGCGTCCAGGCCGAGGCGGCCCTGCGCGCCAACGGGGCACGCCTGCAGTTCCTCGATCAACTCGGCAAGGAGACGGCCAGGAGCACCGACGCCGACGAGATCCTCGCGACGACCACCCGCATGGTCGCCGAGCATCTGAACCTCTCCAACTGCGCCTACGCCGACATGGACCCCGACCAGAACGGGTTCACAATTCGGGGCGACTGGGCGGCCGAAGGCTCGCCGAGCATCGTCGGGCACTACAGCCTCGCGGATTTCGGCAGGCGGGCCGTCGAGGACCTTGGCGCCGGCCGACCCCTGGTCATCAACGACAACCTCGCGGAACTGGCGCCCGAGGAGGCCGCGACCTTCCAGGCCATCGGCATCGCGGCCACGATCTGCATGCCGCTCGTCAAGGATGGCCACCTGACCGCGCTGATGGCCATCCATGACCGGGTTTCCCGCACTTGGTCGGACTACGATCTTGCGCTGATCACCGAGGTGACGGAGCGCTCCTGGGCGCACATCGAACGTGTTCGGGCAGTCGCGAAACTCGAAGCGCTGAACGCGACGCTTGAGCAGCGCGTCGAGGAGCGGACCTCCAAGCTCGTCGAGACGGAGGCGGTGCTTCGCCAGTCGCAGAAGCTCGAAGCCGTGGGGCAGCTCACCGGCGGCGTCGCGCACGACTTCAACAACCTGCTCACCATCATCCGCTCGTCGGTGGACTTCCTACGGCGGCCCGATCTGCCGGACGAGCGTAAGTTCCGCTACCTCAACGCCGTGACTGAGACGGTGGATCGCGCCTCCAAGCTGACCAGCCAGCTTCTCGCCTTCGCGCGGCGCCAGACCCTGAAGCCCGAGACCCTCGACGTCGGCGCGCGCCTGAGAGCCATCGGCGACCTGCTGGACACGGTCACGGGCGCCCGCATCAAGGTCGTGACCGACCTCCCGGACCAGCCCTGCTTCGTCGAGGTGGACCTCAGCCAGTTCGAGACGGCGCTCGTCAACATGGCGGTGAACGCGCGCGACGCGATGGACGGAGAGGGCACCCTGACACTGCGGCTCGAATGCTGCGTGCCGCTGCCGCCGATCCGCGGGCATGCCGGCGCGCCGGGCCCGTTTGCGGCGGTTTCGCTCGGCGACACCGGATGCGGCATCCCATCCGACCTGCTCTCCCGCGTGTTCGAACCGTTCTTCACGACCAAGGAAGTCGGTAAGGGGACCGGCCTCGGCCTCTCGCAGGTCTTCGGGTTCGCCAAGCAATCGGGCGGCGACGTGAAGGTCGAGAGCGTTCTCGGCCAGGGCACCACCTTCACGCTCTACCTGCCGGAGGTGCAGCCCGAAGCGTCCGTCGTCGAGCACGATGTCGAGGCCGCGGAGGTCGATCCGGGCGGCGCCGGCCAGCGGGTGCTCGTCGTGGAGGACAACGTCGAGGTCGGTCGCTTCGCCACGCAGATCCTGGAGGACCTCGGCTATGCCACGACCTGGGCCGGCAACGCGGAGGAGGCACTGGACAAGCTCGGCGCGAGCGGCGCCGATTTCGACGTCGTGTTCTCGGACGTGGTCATGCCGGGGATGGGCGGGATCGAGCTTGCCAAGCTCCTGCGTCGCCAGCTTCCCCACCTGCCGGTGGTTCTGGCGTCCGGCTACAGCCACGTGCTCGCGCAGGAGGGCAGCCACGGGTTCGAGTTGCTGCAGAAGCCCTACTCGGCCGACCAAGTCTCCAGGGTGCTGCGCAGGGCGCTGGCGCGGAGGCATCCGCGAGCCGCCTCCCGCGCGAAGGGCTGAAGCCGCCGGCTCGGCCGCTTTCACGCCCCCGGGTTCCGGAGCTGGGTTCATGCAGGAGATCTCCGGGCGCGTCTCCGTTGGCGCCATCATTCCCTCCGAATCCTGCCGGGGCTCCGGCTCCGGGCCGGCGTAGGCCGTCGATCCTGCCGGCGGCGGCATGGATGGCCGTGCCGGCCGGTTGCGCGGGTCCCGGGTGAAGGAACCGATACGAGGGTCGACGGTCGCGCCCGTGCCGGTGAACGGCTCTTGGGCATCCGGAAAGCGAATGGAGAGCCCTCCGCCGCCCGGGGCGCGGCCGCGGCTGCGGACCCGCGCCAGGCGGCGTGCCCTACCTGACGTCGGGCGAGGGCGCTGGGAACGCTCCTGGCGGGGAGAGGTTGTTGCCCCCGGACCCGTCAGCTTGGCCGGGTCGCGCGTGGAGGCATGATGGCGGCCGATCCGAAGTCACTGAAGCTGTGGGACCGCGACACGGGCAAGGCGGTCGAGGAGTTCATGCCCGACCACCAGACCACCTTCGAGACAAGGCCGCTGCGTGCCCCGGGACAGTGGCTGCGCGCCACCCCGTTCTTCGACAAGCTCTACGCGCTCTACCAGGACGCGCCCTGGACACGGCGCAGCATCGAGCCGTTCGTGCGCGAGTACAAGATCGACATGAGCGAGTTCGAGGAGCGCCGCTATCGCTCCTACGCCGACTGGTTCGTGCGCGAGTTCAAGCCCGGCAGGCGCCGCTTCCCGACCGATCCGGCGCAGATGGGCGCTCCCGCCGAGGCGCGCTACTTCGGCTGGGAGCGGTTCGGGCCCGACCAATGCTTCCCGGTGAAGGGCCAGTCCCTGGCCGCTGAGGCGATCCTCGGTAGCTCCGAGCGGGCCAAGCCATTCATGGGTGGACCGGTCCTGCTGATGCGGCTCTCGCCGGTGGATTACCACCACGTTCATTACCCCGACGACGGGCGCACCCTGGACCATGAGCGGCTCGGGCGCAGCATCTGGACGGTGTCGTGGAGGGCCGTGCAGAACAAGCTGGACATCTACATCCGCAACGAGCGCCAGGTGAACATCCTGGAGACGAAGCATTTCGGACGGCTCGGCTTCGTCGAGTTCGGCGCGCTGACCGTCGGCCGCATCGTGCAGCGCCACCCCCTCGACCGGCCGTTCGAGCGCGGCGCGCAGAAATCGGTGTTCAAGTTCGGCGGCTCGGCAGTCGCCGTCTTCGGGGAGCCCGGTGCCTGGCGCCCTGCCGACGACATCCTGGAGCACACGCCGCAAGGCATGGAGACCATCGTGCGCCTGGGCGAGCCGGTTGCCACCAGCCTGAGGAACGCGTAGGCGTCGCCACCTCGATCCTAGAGGGGCCACGTCCTGGAACCTGCCGCGGTGGCAGTCGATTGCTCCATCCCTGCCTCGTTAAACCTCGTCGCGTATGTCCCTGTCGAAGAAGGTGAAGGTCGGCCTCGACGAGACCCGCATCCTGATCCTCGGCTCGCAGATCCTGCTGGGCTTCCAGTTCCAGGGCGCCTTCCGGCCGGCCTTCGAGCACCTGCCGTTCCATGACCGCGTTGTCTGGTTGGGCGCTCTCGGGCTCATCACGCTGACCATCGCGCTCCTCATCACGCCCTCGGTCCAGCACCGGATGGTGGAGGGCGGACGGGATACGAAGCGCCTGCTTGGTGTGATCGGGCGCTACGCCGGGCTCTCGCTGGCGCCGTTCGCCATGGCGCTCGGAGCCGACCTGTTCCTGGCGGCGGAACCCGTCCTTGGGCCTGGCCCCGCCGTCACGGTCGGCCTTGCGACATGCGTCCTCGCCCTGCTGTTCTGGTACGGGCTAGAGACGGCGAAGGCACGTGGCGTAGGAGAAAGGGAGCGTGCGATGACGCGGCGGGAGCCGGAATCCGAGCACACCTCGTTGGAGACCAAGGTCGAGCAGATGTTGACCGAGGCGCGCGTCATCCTCCCAGGGGCGCAGGCGCTTCTCGGCTTCCAGCTCGTGATCACCTTCTCCGAGGCATTTGAGAGGCTGCCCTTCGCTTCGAAGGTCGTGCACTTGGTGGCGTTGGGGCTCCTGGCGCTCACGGTGATCTGGCTGATGGCGCCGGCCGCCTTCCACCGCATCGTCTACGCGGGCGAGGACACGCCCGAATTGCATGCCCTCGGCACACGCTTCCTCCTCGCGGCCAGCGTGACGCTGGCGCTGGGCATCTCGGCCGACCTCGGGGTGGTGGTGGGGAAGGTGGTCAACTCGGACGCGGCCGGGCTTGCGGCGGCTTCGGTCTCCCTGGTGGTGCTGTCCGGGCTCTGGCACGTGTACCCGCTCGTGCTGCGGGCCCGCGACGGCGGCCTCGGTGGCTGATCGATCTCACCCGGTCCGCGGGAGGGGACGCCGGAGAGCCACGGCTTTCGATGAGGGCGGCCATCCGAAGAGGCGAAGCCCGGCCGACCGAAGTCATCGGCGTCACGGTCCGCCTGCCCGGAACACGGTGCCTCCGCCCCGGTTACCTCGAACACGACGATGTCGTCGTGCGCTGTCCCGCCCTTCTCCGCCCAAAGACCCTCAGCGGGGCCACGCGTGAAAGCCGTGAGTCCGCCAAACTGCTTAGTGAGTTCCGACCGCACGCCCTCGTACTCGCCGCCGGAGAAGGCTTGGCCCTCGTTGTCGAAGAGAGGTAGGAGGATCTGGATCTAGTGATTCTGCATCAGCGGTCCACGAGGTCGGGCGAGGCTAGCGAGAGGGGCTGTGGGTCTGCCGCTATCCGGCAAAGACTCTGGTACCTTGCAGCTCAGAACGCGCATAAAGGAAAGCCGCGATAGCCTGAGCAATCTTCTGCCCACCTTGCACGGACGGCTCGATGGGGTTGGCGAAGTCCGCGTCTTCATTGCATAGCAGGCGTAGGTCCACCAGCGAGAGCCGCCGCGTGAAGGCCTCGCGCGTGATCACGTCGTTGAGCAGCGCGAGGGCTGTCGTGGTCAGCCGCCTTCGCTGGGAATCCAGATAACGCGGGTCGTAGATCGTGCAGAGTGCCGTAGGGCATGCCGTCGCCTGGACCGAGTCCAGCATGGCGCTGTACGCGGTCTGAAAGCGCTCCCGTACCTCAGCTAACAGGTGGAGCGCCTCAGCTACCGACCGAGTGTGGAGCTCGATTACGCCCGAAGCTCTCAGCGCATCATTGCCACCCACACTTACCACGAGGTGGGTCGCGTTGCTGGGAAGACGGCTCAGCTGGCGCGGCACGTCCGAGATCACATGACCATCGACCTGACCTGACCGGCTGGCTTTGGACCGGGCTGATTGAGAGGATCAGCCTGGATCAGAGGAGTTGGGAATGAAGCGAGGACGGAGGCCGAGCGCGGAGCAGGTCGTGCTGAAGCTGCGCCAGATCGAGGTGCAGACCGCCCAGGGCAAGAGCTTGGCGCTGGCGTGCAAGGAGGCGGTGATCTCCGAGCAGAGCTACTACCGTTGGCGCAAGGAGTACGGCGGCCTGCAGGTCGATCAAGCCAGGAAGATGAAGGATCTTGAGCGTGAGAACGCTCGGTTGCGCCGGCTCGTGGCTGACCTATCCCTGGAGAAGCAAGTGCTGGCGGACGTCGCGTCGGGAAACTTGTAGCCCCCGAGCGACGCCGGCAGGCGGTGGACGCGATCGAGGGGATGTATGGTCTCTCGGAACGTCACGCCTGCCGGATCGTCGGCCAGCACCGCGGCACGCGGCGCTACGTGCCGACCGTGCCGGCCGACGAGGATGAGCTGACCCGCGCCATCATTGCCTTAGCGTCCGAGTATGGGCGCTACGGCTACCGCCGCGTCACCGCGCTGCTGCAGGCAGACGGCTGGCAGGTGGGCAAGGATCGGGTTCAGCGCATATGGCGTCGCGAGGGGCTTAAGGTCCCTAGGGCGTCTCTGCAAAGGGTTCACGGATGGGGTTAGCGGCCCCATGTGGGGATGACGCGACGCTTTGAACTGACCGATGCGCAGTGGGAGCAGATCGCCCCGTTGCTGCCTCCGCAGAAGCCGCGCACGGGCCGGCCTGCGGAGGATCACCGCCAAGTCCTTAACGGCATGCTCTGGATCCTGCGCACCGGCGCACCCTGGGAGGATCTGCCCGCGCGCTATGGTGCTGTGGGAACGGTGTCGAGCCGGTTCTACCGCTGGCGCAAGGCCGGTGTGTTCGACCGTGTGCTGCAGCGGCTGCAGGCACAAGCGGATGCCCGCGGCGATCTCGACTGGGACCTGCACTTCGTGGACGCCACGGTGGTGCGCGCCCACCAGCACGCCGCCGGGGCCCGCCGGTCCGGCGCCATCGGGGGGGGAGGCAACGGTCGAGGGCATGGGCGAGGCGCTCGGGCGCAGCCAGGGCGGGTTTTCCACCAAGCTGCATCTGCGCGCCGAGGGCGGGGGCAAGCCGATCACGGCCGTGCTCACGGCGGGCGAACGCCATGAGCAGTTCGCGCTGGAAGCGCTGATGGACAAGGGTGCGGTGCCGCGGCAAGGACGAGGCCGCCCGCGCCTGCGGCCCCGTCGGACAGCGGGTGATCGGGGTTACTCCAGCCCGCCGGCCCGTCGCCGCCTCAGGCAGCGGCGGATCGAGCCGGTGATCCCGACCCGCAAGGACCAGCTCCGCCAGTTCGACTTCGACAAGGCCGCATACCGCGAGCGCAACAAGGTCGAGCGGCTGATCGGCCGGCTCAAGCAGTATCGCCGCATCGCCACCCGCTACGAGAAACGGGCGGCCAACTACCTCGCCATGGTCACGCTTGGCATGACCATGCTCTGGCTCACATGACTTTGCAGAGACGCCCTAGACCCGATCCGCATCGACCCAGCCCAGTTCGAGGCGGCGGTGCTGAACCTCATCGTCAACGCGCGCGACGCGATGGAGGGCTGCGAGGGGCACGCCCGCATCGCCATGGCGAGCCGCAACGTCCATCTCGGGACGGGCGCCGTCGCCGACCGGGGCGTGGCGCCGGGTCCTTACGTGGCGGTGTCGGTCAGCGACACCGGCAGCGGCATCCCGGCGGACAAGCTCCAGCGCGTGTTCGAGCCCTTCTTCACCACCAAGGAGGTTGGCAAGGGCACGGGGCTCGGCCTCAGCCAGGTCTACGGCTTCACGCGCAGTGCCAAGGGTTTCGCGCAGATCGAATCCGAGGTCGGCTGTGGCACGACCGTTACCCTTTACATCCCGCGTTCGACCGACCCTGCCGAGGAGGAGCCAGGTGCCGGCCCGGCGGGGGCCATCCCGTTGCGGCGTGCCAGTGAGGGCGAGACGGTGCTGCTCGTCGAGGACGACGAGCAGGTGCTCGCCATGGCCGTCGAGAGCCTGGAGGAGCTGCACTACCGGGTCGTCGTCGCCCGAAACGCCGCCGAGGCGATGGAGCACCTCAAGGGCGTGGAACGCATCGACATCCTGTTCTCCGACGTGGTCATGCCGGGCGGCATGAACGGCTCGCAACTGGCGGTGGAGGCGCGGAGGCTTCGGCCAGGCCTCAAGGTGTTGCTGACGTTGGGCTACGTGGCGAACCTCGACGAAGGTCAGGTAATCGGACAGGGTGAGTTGACGGTGCTCAACAAGCCCTACCGCCGTGACGAGCTCGCCCGCTCGCTCAGGCTCGTGCTCGGCGCAGGCGAGCGCTGACCTGCGGTCGGCGGGGGGGCGGGGCCCGCCGCCCCGCCCATGCCTTTCCATCCGGATGCGGCGCCGCGGCCGGTGGTCCCCCGGTTCGGCAACCGGGAGCGGTCCGTATCCGTCCGAGGCAGTGTCTCAGGGGAAGGTCCGGGACCGGTTCTTCGGTTCAGCGTAGGCGACGACCAGAGCGGCCAGTCCGGCGGCGACCACATCCTCGGCAAGCCCCTTAGACCGCCCTGCCGCCGTATGCGGGTCGCCGCCCCTTGCGGCTCGCCCGAGGAGCGTGCCGGCCACCGCGCCGGCGACCCCGGCGAGGGCACCGTACTCCGGAGATGCCTGGCGCCCGGCCAAGGCCCAGCCCCCGACGGCCCCGATGACAAGCCGGAGCGCGAAGGAGGGCGCGATGCGCCGGTCGGGGGCGAACGGCATCTTGTCGCCGGCCATCTCGGCCGCGGCGGCCGTGGTGGCAAGCGCGCGGGCACCCGGCCCCGCGGGGATGAGGTCGCCGCGCGTCCGTCCTTGCGAGGCGGCCCAGGTTAGCGCGGCGCAGGCGGACATGCTGCGTATCCCGGCCACGAACCCAATGCCCAACGAGGCCCCGTACTCCTGCATTCGCGCGCCCTTCCCAGATGCCTTTATCTAATGGCAAAGCGGCTGCGTTGGCCGGTGTTCCGCGCGGCCGAGGCCGGGCATCGCTCGCGACGAAGGTCGCTAGTGTGCCCGAACCTGCTGATGTCGTGGCCGCCGCTTATAGGTCCGCTTCTTCCTACCAAGCGGGCCTCTGGTTTAGCAGGCGCGAAGGTCTACTTTGGGTTGATTTCGTTGAAAAACGCAGAGGCAGTGCTTTGGGCATCGCTCAAGACAGGGCGCTGGAGAACTTTTTTCTTTTCCTGTAGTGCGATGCCGC
>NZ_JBELQE010000052.1:0-55477 GCF_040270385.1 Methylorubrum podarium
GAATCGGCTCGTGGCGGCGGTGGCGCGGGAGGCTGCGCTTGGCCGGAGCGGGGGTCTTCGAGGGGCATCGAGCGTTCCTGAGCGTGAGCGGCCGGTGACCGTCGGGCGGAGGCGACCACGCGGTTCTCACCCTTCGGCCCGCGACGCAAGGACCGTTCCCGAATGGGAGGCCGTGTCCCCAGCAGGTGCAACGGCGCGCGATCCGGTCTAGGGTCGGCCCGATCATGGAAACCCTGGTGATCCTGGCCGCCGTGGCGGCGACCCTGCTCGCCTGCATCTTCGTGGTCACACTCTCCAAAGGGCCGCGCCGGCCTCCCCTGCGCCTCCCCCGCGAGGAGGAGTGGGCCGACGACGCGGATGCCGTCTCCAAGGTGCTGATCGGCCGGCAACCCAGTCCGATCGACCGCGGGGCGCAGGTGCTCGACGCCCGCGTCATCGATGGCGGGACCGCCGACGGTCCGATCATCGAGGGCGAGGTGGTGGACACCTCCGCACGTCCCGTGCACGGGAGCGACCCCGGGGATTCCCGAAGGTTCGACGCGGAAGAACTCGATAGCCGGATGCTCGATCAACTTCTCGACCAGCAGGACCGGGCGCTGAAGCAGACGCTGGAGCCCGCCCCGACCCCGCCCAACGAGGCGAAGCACCGGACGGCTCGATGAACCCGATGAGTCTGATGAGACGGCTCGGTCCGATCACCGTGCTTGCGGCCTGGATGGCGCTCGGCCCGGCGATGATTCCCATGGCTCTCGCGCAGGACGAGGCGCCCGCCGAGTCCGAGGCGGTGCCGGAAGCGCCGAAGCCCAAACCCAAGCCCAAGCCGCGGCCCAAGCCCCGTCCGAAGCCGCAGGCCGAGCCTGAGGCCAAGCCCGAGGCCAAGCCCGAGGCCAAGCCCGCATCGCGGCCGGCCGAGGCGGCGCCCGCGGATGCCAGGGCTGCGGATCCGAAGCAGGCGGCAAATCCGATCCCGTCCGCCGTCCCGGCGCCGGCCGCGACGAACTTCGCCGCGCCGCCGGTCGCCTGCGAACCGGGCGAGGCCGTCCGCTACCAGGGCACCGCCACGAGCATCGCCAAGACCATCGAGCTGTGGGTGACCCGCAGCGGCGCCATCACCATCGACAACCCCCTGCGCCCGCTCACCCCCGACACGACCCGCGTCCTCCAGGTCGTGGTCGCCGGCAAGGTCGCCACCGCCTACGGGCCGGACCTGCTGTCCCTGCGCCGGGGCGGATCCCCGGCGACGCTGGAGGGGACCATCGGCGGCAGGATCCAGTGGGACGCGTCCCTGGTGCCGCTCCCCGACAACCTGCCGATCAACGCGGAGACCGGCGAGCCCCTGGCCGAGCTCCGCTTCCGCGAATGCGGCGCCGCGCCCTCGGGCAAGCTCCTGCCGCCGCCGAAGGCCCGCCGCATGGCGCCCACGCCCGAAGCCGTCGCGGCGGAGGCGGAGAAGGCGGAAAAGGCCGCCAAGGCCGCGGCGCGCGATGCCGCGAAGGCCGCCGGCGTGAAGCCGGCTCCCCATCTCCCGCCGCCGCGCGCGCCGGGCTCCGCCCTGCCGCAGGGGGCGATTCCCTGACGCAGCCGCCCGCCATCCTCGTGGTGGGCGGGGCCGGCGCCTTCGGGGCGCGGCTCGTCGCCGGCCTCGCCGCCACCACCGACCTTCGCGTGATCGTCGCCGGCCGCGACCTGGCGCGGGCGGAGGCCGTCGCCCGCACCGTGCCGGACGGGCGCGGGAGGGCCGCGCGCCTCGATGCGACGCAAGCGGAGGCCGCACAGCTGCGGGCGCTCGGCGCGGCGGTCGTGGTCGATGCTGCCGGACCGTTCCAGGGCGGCGTGCCGGCGCTCGCCCGCGCGGCGATCGAGGCCGGCCTGCCCTATCTCGACCTCGCCGACGGGCGCGATTTCGTGGCGGCGTTCCCTGCCCTCGACGCGGCGGCGCGGGCCGCGGGCGTCGTCGCCCTCACCGGCGCGAGTTCGACCCCGGCCCTGTCGAACGCGGCGCTCGACGCGCTCACCGCGGGCTGGCGCTCGGTCGAGACGGTGCGGGTCGCCATCGTGCCGGGCAACCGGGCGCCCCGCGGCCTCTCGGTGATGCGCGCGATCCTCTCCTATGCCGGGCGGCCCGTGCGCGTGCTGCGGGCCGGCACGTGGCAGAACCGGCCCGGCTGGGGCCTGCTCGACCGGATCACCGTGCCGGGCCTCGGCCGGCGCTTCGCCAGCCTGTGCGAGACGCCCGACCTCGACATCCTCCCCGCCCGCTTCCCCACGCTGCGGACGGCCCTGTTCCGGGCCGGGCTCGAACTGCCCGCGCTGCATCTGGGCCTGAGCCTCGCGACCCTGCCGGTGCGGTGGCGCCTCCTGCCGTCGCTCCTGCCCTTCGCTCGACCTTTCCTGGCGATGGCGGGCTGGCTCGACCGGTTCGGCAGCGACCGCGGCGGCATGAGCGTCGAGGTCCTGGGCCGCGACGCCGCCGGACGGCCGAGCCGCGCCGTGTGGAGCCTCGTCGCGGAGGCCGGCGACGGACCCTTCGTCCCGACGCTGCCGGCGCTCGCCGCGATCCGCCGGCTCACCGATCCCGCCGCCGCGCCGATCCCGCCCGGCGCCCGCCCCTGCGTCGGCGTGCTGCCGCTGGCGGCGATCGAGGCGGAGATGGACCGCCTCGCCATCCGCACCCGCCGCGATACCGATCACCCCGTGCCGCTGTTCGAGCGGGCGCTCGGCGCCGGCTTCGCGGGGATGCCGGAGGCGGTGCGCGCCCTGCACGGCGCCGTCGGCGACGGCGCCTTCCGCGGCCGGGCCGAGGTTCTGCGCGGGCGCGGCCCCCTGGTCGCCCTCGTCGCCCTGGTGTTCCGGCTGCCGCCGGCCATGGCGGACGGACCCATCCGCGTCACCATGGAGTCCGACCCGGAGACCGGCGCGGAGCGCTGGACGCGGCATTTTCCCGGCCGCCGCTTCTCCAGCCGGATGCGGCTTGCCGGGCCGGATGGCAGCGGGCGGGTGCGCGAGCATTTCGGCCCGTTCGCGATGGATCTCGCGGTGAGCGCCCGCGCGGACGGGCTCGACATGGCGGTGACGGGCTGGCGGCTCGGCCCGCTGCCGCTCCCGCGCGCCTTGCGGCCGACGACGCGGGCGGGCGAGCGGGTCGACGCGCAGGGCCGTTTCCGCTTCGACGTGGCCCTGTTCCTGCCGCTCGTCGGGCTGCTCGTGCATTACCGCGGCTGGCTGGTCCGCTGCGACGGGAGAGAGGAAGAGATCCCATGACCGACGATCTGACGGCCGCCCAGGTGATCGACGCCCTCGGGCTCCAACCCCATCCGGAGGGCGGGCATTACCGCGAGACGTTCCGCGATCCCCGCACCGTCGAGGGGCGCTCGGTGGGCACCGCGATCTACTACCTGCTCGGCGTCGGCGAGACTTCGGCCTGGCACCGGGTCGACGCGGCCGAGATCTGGCACTGGCATGCCGGCGCGCCGATGGTGATCACGGTGAGCCCCAACGGCCACGATGCCTCCGCCCACCATCTCGGGCCGGACCTCCTGCGCGGCCAGCGCCCGCAGATCGTGGTGCCGGCGGGCCATTGGCAGACGGCGACCAGCCTCGGCGCCTGGACGCTCGTCGGCTGCACCGTCTCGCCGGGTTTCGAGTTCGCCGGCTTCGAGATGGCGCCCGAGGATTGGCGCCCGACGCCGCGGCGCTGAACGCCGGGCCACCGGGGCGCAGCCGTCGGGGGCATCATGCCGCAGTGCGGCCGGGGCGGGCCGGACGTTCCCGGATGAGAGCCCTGCCGCGTCTGGCCCGCCACCCGGAGAGCGTGTTTGCACATCCCCTCGAAAACCCGCCGCCTGTTCCTCGCCGGAGGGGCCGTCGGCCTCGGCGCCGTGATCACCGCCGGCCGGGCCGCCGCGCAGGGCGGCGGGGGCGAGATCCCGACCTCACCCGTCGGGCGCCCGGAGCCGAAGCTCGAGGAGGAGCCGCCGCTGCCGCTCGATCGCCGCGTCGGCTGGGCCGTGGTCGGCCTCGGCGACTACGCGCAGGGCTACGTCCTGCCGGCGCTCGCCCGGTCCCGCCGCTCCCGAGCAGTCGCCCTGGTCTCGGGCAACGCCGACAAGGCGAAGGCCGTGGCCGCGCGCTTCGGCGTCGGGGAGAACGCGCTCTACGGCTACGACACGATGGGGCGGCTCGCCGAGAACGACGCGGTCGGCGTCGTCTACATCGTCACCGCAAACGCCACCCATGCCGACCTCACGGTGAAGGCGTTCGAGGCGGGCAAGCACGTCTTCTGCGAGAAGCCGATGGCGAACTCGCCGGCCGAGTGCCAGCGGATGATCGATGCGGCCAAGGCCGCCGGCCGCAAGCTGATGATCGCCTACCGGGCGCATTGGGAACCGCACAACCTTCGCGCCAAGGAGATGCTCGACGCGGGCGAACTCGGAAATGTCTGGTTCGCCTCCTCCGACCACCACCGGCCCCTCGACCCCGCCCTCCCCCGCGACCGGTGGCGGATGCAGCGGTCGGTGGCCGGCGGCGGTTCGCTCGTCGATATCGGCATCTACTGCCTCAACGGGCTGCAATGGTTCCTCGGCGAGAGCCCCAGCGCCGTCGCGGCGACGATGCACGCGCCCCCTGACGACCCGCGCTTCGCGGAGATCGAGAACGTGTTCACCGCCGAACTCGCCTTCCCCTCGGGCCGGCGGGCGACGATCTCCTCGGGCTACACCGCGAGCAAGAAGCGGATCGACCTGTGGGGCGACCGGCTCGTCGCCACCCTCGATCCGGCCACCGCCTATCAGGGCAACCGCCTCGTCGTGGCGAACGCGACGAAGTCGGAGGAGGTGCTGACGAAGGAGACGAGCGCCGCCCAGTTCACCGGCGAGATCGACCATTTCTCGCAGGCGGTGAGCGAGGGCACCGCGGTGCGCACCCCCGGCGAGATGGGCCTGCGCGACGTGCGCCTGATCGAGGCGCTCTACCGCGCCGCCCGCGAGCGCCGCTGGCTCGACCTCAACCCGGACATGACCGTGCGAGAGGGCTGATTTCCGCGGAGCCGACCGATGCCGTTCCTCATCGCCGCCGTGGCCGTCCTCGCCGGCATCCTCAACACGGTGCAGTCGGGGGCCAACGCCTCGCTGAACAAGGCGCTCGACCAGCCGATCCTCGCGGCGCTGGTCGTCACCGCGGCCAACGTCGCGGTCTACCTCGCCGCCGCGCCCTTCGTCGGGATCGGCTGGCCGGGGAGCCAGCGGCTCGCGGGCGTGCCGTGGTGGGCCTGGCTCGGCGGCGCCATGGGCGCGGCCTACGTGCTCGCCACGATCTTCATCGCCGAGCGGCTGGGGGCCGCGGTGTTCACCGGCCTCACCGTGACGGCCGCCATCGTCACCTCGGTGGTGCTCGACCATTTCGGCTGGGTGGGGTTCGCCCAGCACAGCGCCGACCCGTGGCGCATCCTCGGCTGCGCGCTGATGATCGGCGGCCTCGTTCTCGTCTGCCTGCGCTGAGGCGGCCCGCCTCCGTCGGCGACCAACCGGCCCGTCCGCGTCACGCCGAGATCGGCGAGAAGCCGGTCGTCGAGGCCCGCCAGCGCCTCCGTGAGTGCTCGGCTCCGTCCCGCGCGTGAAGCCGCCCGTCGGCGGTGCCATCGCCCGGCGAGACCGTCGATTCCCCGACGCAGGACATCTCCGAACCGCTCGATCATCGCTGCCTCCGTTGTTGCTGCGGCGAGGATGCGGCCGACGACGCCGTGAGTCGAACGAATTGATCTTACGAGAACGATGAGCGAAGCTCATCGCACTGCCCTTCCGCCGGAGTCGGACCGTGAGCGCGCTCCATCCGTCGAACCTCGATCTCGATCTCGTCCGCACCTTCGTGACGATCTGCGAGGCCGGCACCTTCGCCCGCGCCGCCGAACGGGTCGGGCGGACACCCTCGGCGGTCAGCCTTCAGGTCAAGCGGCTGGAGGAGCGCCTGGGCCGGGCGCTGTTCCTGCGCCAGCCCCGCGCGGTGGTGCCGACCGCCGACGGCGAGGCGCTGCTCGGCCTCAGCCGCCGCCTGCTCGCGGTGAACGACGAGGTGGTGGCCTTCTTCGATGCGCCGCCGATGGAGGGGCGGGTGCGGTTCGGCGCGCCCAACGATTCCGGCCTGTTCGCCCTGCCGGCCATGCTGCGCCGCTTCGCCGCCACCCACCCGCAGGTCGAGGTGGATGTCCGGCTCGATGCGAGCCGCCTGCTGGTCGAGGCGGTCGCCCAGGGCGACCTCGACCTCGTGCTCTACACGGGACATCTCCCGTCGAACCGCGCGGCGCAGGTCGTCCATTCGGAGGATCTGGTCTGGATCGGCCTCGGCGGCGGCCTCGCGGCGGCGCGCCGGCCCCTGCCCCTGGCGCTCTGCCAGGGCGGCTGCACCTGGCGGGCGGCGGCGGTCGACGCGCTCGATCAGGCGGGCATCCCCTACCGGATCGCCTATACCAGCGAGCATTGCCAGGGACAGATCGCGGCGGTGGAGGCCGACCTCGCGGTGGCGCCGCTCCCCTCGAGCGTCGCCCGCCCGCCCTTCCAGCGGATCGCGGCCCTGCCGCCGCTCGGCAGCTACGACGTGCTGATGCGCCTGCGCGACGGCGCCGGGCCCGCGGCGCGGGCGCTCGCGGGCCACGTGGCGGACAGTGTCCGCGACCTTCCCGGCCTCGCGACCCGGCTCTTCGCCTGAGCGTCAGAGCGTCAGAGCGTCAGAGCGTCACGAGGATCTTCCCGAACACCTTTCGCGATTCCAGCCGCTCCAGGCCCTTGGCGAAGTCGGCCAGCGGCAGCACCGTATCGATGACGGGGGTGAGGCCCGCGGCCATCTTGTCGAGGCTCTCGCGGATGTTGGCGATGCGGCAGCCGAACGAGCCGGTGATGCGGTACTGTTGCTGGAACAGCTGCATCAAGTTCATCTGCACCGAGACGCCCGAGGTCGAGCCGCAGGTGACGAGCCGTCCGCCGCGCTTCAGGCAGAGCAGCGAACCGTTCCAGGTCTCGGGTCCGACATGCTCGAACACCACGTCCACGCCCTTGCGCTTGGTCAGGCGGCGCACCTCGCCCTCGAAGCGCTCCTCGCGGTAGTTGATGACGTGGTCGGCCCCGAGCGCGCGCGCCTTCTCGCCCTTCGCGTCGTCGCCCACCGTCGTGTAGACGGTGCAGCCGATCGCCTTGGCCATCTTGATCGCCGCCGTGCCGATCCCCGAGCCGCCGGCATGGACGAGGATCGACTCGCCGGCCTCCAGCCGCGCGTTGTCGAACAGCATGTGCTGCACGGTGCCGAAGGCGATGCCGGCGCAGGCCGCCTGGACGGGATCGACGCCCGCCGGCACCTTCACGACCAGGCGGGCCGGCAGGTTCACCCGCTCGCGGGAAAAGCCGTCGAGATGGAAGCCCATCACGCCGGAGACGTCCTCGCACAGGTTGTCGCGGCCCTCGCGGCAGGCGCGGCACCGGCCGCAGGTCAGGGCGCCGTAGGGCACCACGGCATCGCCCACCGACAGCCCCTCAACGCCCTCGCCGACCGCCGCGATCTCGCCCGCGGCCTCCGCGCCGACGGTGAGCGGCAGCTTGCGCTTGGCAAACGCCATGCCGCGAAAGCCCCACACGTCGATGAAGTTGAGCCCGACGGCGCGCACCCGCACCTGCACCTCGCCCGGCCCGGGCGCGGGCGGCGGCTCGACCTCGGTGAGGCGCAGGTCGCGGTCGCCGAAGAGCTGGAGGGCTTGCATCTGAAGTGATCTCGTCTGCCGTCGGGATGGGCCGGCCGCTCCCGACCGGGATCCCTGGGGGAGGCCGGCCGGGTGTGGCCGGGGTCTCCCTATCGCGAAACGGCGGCGGCGTGGAGGGCTCCGGCCGCGCCGCCGCCGGCAGGGGGATGATCCGGGTCAAGCGGGTCATAAACCCCACGGCGCCCCGAGATCGGTCTTTTCCAATTCCGTCACAGATCCGCAAATCCGCGTGAGTGACTTTTCGGGGCAAAGCGTGTCTCTACACGGAGAGATGCGCAGAGAGACGAGCGACTGGCCCCGCGGTGGAGGAATGGCTGAGCGTATTCGCGCTTTCGATTGGGCGCGCACATCGCTTGGGCCGATCGAAGGCTGGCCGCAGAGCTTGAAGACCGTCGTCGAGATGATGCTCGGCGCGCCCCATCTTGGCGTCATCGCCTGGGGGGCGGATCTCAATGTGATGTATAACGACCAGTACGACGAAGTCTTGCGAGCGATCGAGCCGCCGCCGCTGGGACGCTCCTTCGTCGATTGCTGGCCCGCGCCGGAAGGCCGTCAGATCGCCGACCTGCTCCTCCAAGGACAGGCACGCCACACGACCGATCGCTACTGGGACATCGTCTCCCGCCCGGAACGGCCCTTCGGCTGGTACACCGCGAGCTGGACGCCCCTACGTGACGAGGGCGGGGGCATCGCCGGCTTCTACATGGGGGCCTTCGAGACCACCGATCGGGTGCTGGCCGAGCGGGCCCTGCGCGAGAGCGAGGAGCACCTGCGCCACACGGTCGAGTCCAATCCCCAGATCTCCTGGACCGCTTCGGCCGACGGGACCATCGACTTCTGCCCGCTGCGGTTCCACCAATGGACCGGCCTGTCCGGCGTGGGGCAGAGCTGGATGGCGGCGCAGCACCCGGACGATGCCGGCCGCATGGCCGAGCACTGGAGCACATGCGTCCGCACCGGCGAGCCCGCCGACATGCAGCACCGCGTGCTCATGCGCGACGGTACTTATCGCTGGCTGCGTTCGCGGGCCACGCCGCGCCGCGACGGCGAGGGACGCATCGTCCGCTGGTACGGAACGAGCGAGGATATCCACGAGTACAAGCTCGCTGAACTGGCCCTGCGCGAGCGCGAGGAGCAGCAGGCCTTCCTGCTCAGGCTGAGCGATGCCCTGCGTCCCCTCGCCGATCCGGCCGCGATCCAGGGCGAGGCCTGCCGGTTGCTCGGCGAGCACCTGAAGGCGGACTACGCCTACTACATCGAACTCTACGAGGCGCAGGGCTTCGCGATCATCCGGCAGGATTACGTGAGCGGCGATCGGCCCTCGCTCGTCGGCACCTATCCCGTGTCTCTCATCGAGTGGGGCATCCCCCTCTACAAGCAGGGTCAGCCGATCGCCTTCACCGACGTCACCACGTCGCCCCTCGTTCCCGAACGTTACCGACCCGCCGTGGCCACAGGCCTCCTCGTCGCGTGGATCGGCATCCCGCTGCTCAAGCGGGGCGAACTGGTCGGCGCCCTCTCGGTCTCCATGGTGACGCCCCGTGAGTGGACCGAGGCGGAGATCGCCCTCGCGCGGGAGACCGGCGAGCGCATCTGGGCGGCGATCGAGCGGGCCCGGGCCGAGCGGACGGCGCGCGACGCCGACATGCGGCTGCGCACCCTGGCCGACGCCGCGCCGGTCCTGACCTGGGACGTGGACGCGGGCGGCACGATCTTCGTCAACAATCACTATCTCGACTTCTTCGGTGTCGCGTTCGATGCCGTCTCCGGGCGGGGCTGGGAGCGGTTTCTGCACCCGGACGACGCGGCGGCCCACATCGCCGCCTTCGAGGAGGCTTACGCCCAGCGCCGGCCCTTCACGCACGAGGCCCGCGCTCGCCGCTTCGACGGCCAGTATCGCTGGCTCAGCAGTTCCGGACAGCCGCTCGGCGAGGACCGCTTCGTCGGCGTCGCGATCGACATCACCGAGCGTCGGCAGGCCGAGGAGCGCGTCCGACGCAACAACGCCGTCCTGCAGGCGATCAACCTCGTCTTCAGCGAGACGCTGGGCGCGTCGTCCGAGGAGGAGCTCGCCCGCATCTCTCTCGACGTGGCCGAGGAGCTGACCGGCAGCGCCATCGGCTTCATGGGCGAGATCGACGAGGCGACCGGTCTCCTCGACGGCCTGTTCTTCAGCGACCGGAGCCGGGCCCACTATGCCGCCCGCACGCCCACGGGGAGCAGCAGCCTCCCTTTGGGCAAGATGGCGCTCGGGCTCGCGGTCCACGGCATCTACGGCCGGGTACTGCGGGACGGGGAAGGCTTCATCGTCAACGACCCCGCCTCCCATCCCGACCGCGTCGGCACCCCCGCCGACCACGTGCCGCTGACCGCCTTCCTCGGCGTGCCGCTGAAGCAGGGCGACAAGACGCGGGGCCTGATCGGGCTCGGCAACCGCGAGGGCGGTTACCGGCCGGAGGATCTCGAGGCGGCGGAGGCGCTGGCGCCGGCGATCTGGCACGCCCTGCGCGCCAAGCGCGCCGAGCTGCGCCTGCGCGAGAGCGAGGAGCGCTTCCGGCAATTCGCCGAGGCGTCCTCCGACGTGCTCTGGATCCGCGACGCGGAGACGCTCGAGATGGAGTTCGTCAGCCCGGCGCTGCGGACGGTCTACGGCATCGAACCGAACGTGCTCGGGCGCGACGTCCAGCGATGGGCCGGGCACATGCTGCCGGAGGATCGCGAGCGCGCCCTGCGGAACCTGCAGCGGGCGGCGAGCGGCGAGCCGCTGCTGAACGAGTTCCGCATCATGCGCCCGAGCGACGGCGCCTTCCGCTGGATCCGCAGCACGCTCTTCCCCCTGCGCGACGAGCAGGGCCGGGTGCGGCGCATCGGCGGCCTCTCGTCCGACACCACCGAGGCCAAGCTGCTGACCGGGCACCAGGCGGTGCTGCTGGCCGAACTGCAGCACCGGGTGCGCAACATTATGGCGGTGACCCGCTCGATCGTCGCCCGCACCGGCGAGCGGGCGGAGAGCGTGGCCGACTACGCCTCCCTCGTCGGCGGCCGGCTCCTGACGCTCGCCCGCGTCCAGGCGCTGCTGACCCGCTCCGCCAACGCGGGCGTGCCGGTGGCCACCATCGTCCACGACGAGGTCAGCGCCCAGGCCCTGCGCGAGGACCAGTACGACCTCGCCGGACCCGAGGTCGAGCTGTCGCCCAAGGCGGCGGAGATCCTGACGCTCGCGGTGCACGAACTGGCGACCAACGCCTTGAAATACGGCGCCCTCTCGGTGCCGGAGGGCCGCGTGCGGGTGCGCTGGGCGCTGTTCGAGAAGCAGGACGAGCGCTGGCTGGGATTCGACTGGGTGGAGGCCGGCGGCCCGGGAGCGGCTCGGGACGAGGGCCGAAGGGCGCACGCCGCGCCCGTTCGCGGCGGCTTCGGCCGCGAACTGGTCGAGGGCCGCCTGCCCTACGAGCTGAGCGGGCGCGGCCGTCTGGAGATCGGTCCGGACGGCGCCCGGTGCCGGCTCGAATTTCCCCTGCGCGACGGAGCGAGCATCCTGGAAACGGATGCCCCGCAGCGCGCGACCGTGTCCGGAGGAGCGCTCGACATGACCGGCGAACCAGAACTGAGCGGCCACCGCGTCCTCGTGGTGGAGGACGACTACTACCTCGCCACCGACACCGCCCGCGCCCTGCTGAGCGCGGGAGCGGAGGTGATCGGTCCCTGCCCGACCGAGGAGGCGGCCCGCGACGCGCTCGAGGACGGCGCTCCGGAGGCGGCGCTGGTGGATATCAACCTGGGCTCGGGGCCGTCCTTCACCCTGGCGGCCCTGCTTCGCGAGCGCGGCGTGCCGTTCGTGTTCATCACGGGCTACGACGAGGGCGTGATCCCGCCGGACTTCGCGGATGTGGAGCGGCTTCAGAAGCCGGTCGAGCTGCGGCGCGTCGTCCACTTCCTGGCCGAGACCTTGCTGGCCGGGCGCTGACGCGGCACCCGGCCGGCGCTCAATCCGGCGTCAGGTAGCGGCGGCGCGCCCAGCCGAGGGTGCGGTCGAACCGGACCCGGCACCATGTCAGGCCGCTCGGCGTCTCGTTGGTGCAGCCGAAGCCGAGCACCCGGCGGCCGGCCGGGATCTGCCCGAGAGCCGGCGCGCCCGCATCCGGCGCCTCGCGGATCGTCAGGCTGTCGTCCCGCGGCAGCCCCTCGACCCGGAACGTCTCGGCCGCCCGGACGGACAGGTCGCCCGCGAGGATGAGGGCGAGGGTCAGGGCGGGCAGGAGGCGGGTCATCGCGGGCGCGCGTCAGGTCCGATGGATGCCCATCATCGCGGTCAGCCCGCCATCGACCGGCAGCACCGCCCCGGTGATGTAGGCGCCGCCCTCCCCGATCAGGAAGGCGGCCAGCGCCGCGACCTCGTCCGGCCGGGCGAAGCGCCCGAGCGGGATCTGGCGCTCGATGCCCTCGCGGTGGCCGGCATAGGCCGCCAGCATCTCGGTGTCGATGAAGCCGGGGGCGATGACGTTGACGGTCACCCCGCGCTTGGCCGACTCGATCGCCAGCGTCCGGCAATAGGCGATCAGGGCGCCCTTGGTCGCCGCGTAGGCGGCGTTGCCGGCATTGGCCTGCAGCGCGGCCACCGAGCCGATGGCGACGATGCGGCCGGCGCGTGCCCGGATCATCCCGCGCACCAGCGCCTTGGCGATCCGGGTCATCGACCAGAAGTTCACCTGCATCGCGGCCTCGGACCGCTCGCGGTCGAGCATGGCCGCGAGCGCGTCGGCCGACTGGCCGGCATTGTGGACGTAGCCGTAGAAGCCTTGCGTCTCGGCCCAGTCGCAGAACGCCTCCACGGCGTCGCGGTCCGACAGGTCGAGGGCGCGGGCGGCGGCGCTGCCGTCCCCGTGCGCCCGTACCAGCTCGTCGGCGAGCCCCGCCGCGCGCTCCGGCGAGGAGCGGTAGGTGAAGGTCACGGCGTGGCCGGCCGAGGCCAGGGCGCGGACGGTCGCCGCGCCGAGCCCGGAGGCGCCGCCGACGACGAGGACGGATCGCTTTTCCGCGCTCATGCCGGCTCGTCTCCCAGGACGAGGCAGGTGTTCTGCCCGCCGAAGCCGAAGGAATTCGACAGGACCCGCGCGACGCGGGCGTCGCGGGCGGTTCCCACCACGTCGAGGAGCAGCGCCGGATCGGGGACCGCGTAGTTGATGGTCGGCGGGATGCGGCCCTCGCGGATCGTCAGCAGCGAGACCACCGCCTCGATCGCCCCGGCGGCCGTCAGCGTGTGGCCGATCATCGACTTGTTGGACGAGATCGGCAGCTGTCCGACCCGCTCGCCGAACACCGCCGAGCAGCCGAGCGCCTCCATCTTGTCGTTCTCCGGCGTCGAGGTGCCGTGGGCGTTGACGTGATCGATCCGATCCGGCCCGATGCCGGCATCGTCGAGCGCCGCGCGCATCGCCGCGATCACCGGCGCCCCGTCCGGGCTGGAGCGGGTGCGGTGGAAGCCGTCGCCCTTCTCGCCGCAGCCGAGCACGTAGCCGAGGATTTTTGCCCCGCGCGCCCTAGCGGATTCCGCGCTCTCGAGCACCAGGGCGGCGGCGCCCTCGCCCATGACGAAGCCGTCGCGGTTCTTCGAGAACGGCTTCGAGGCGCCCTCCGGCGGGTCGTTCTGCGTCGAGAGCGCCGAGAGCAGCGAGAAGCGGATCAGCGATTCCGGGTTCACCGAGCCGTCGGTGCCGATGCACAGGGCGGCGTCCATCTCGCCCCGGCGGATCGCCTCGACGCCGAGCTGGATCGCGGTGGCGCCGGACGAGCAGGCGGTCGAGAGCGAGATCGGCGAGCCGCGCGTGCCGAAGCGGTCGGCGAGCCGGTCGGCCACCGTGCCGAAGATGAACAGGTCGTGCCACGCGTCGAAGCGGCGGGTCGCGGCGGCGCGCTGCAGGCCGGCATAGGTCACCTCGCCCGGCTCGGCCGCGGCCTCCGCCAGCGCCTGGCGCTGCGGCCATTCCATCTCGACCGGCGGCACCGCCACGAACAGGCCGCCGGGAAAGCCGGCGCCGATGCCGGACTGCGTCACCGCCTCCTCGGCCGCGACCATGGCGAAGCGCTCGGACAGGAGCGGCGCCACCAGCGGGTCGGTGTCGAGGAAATCGACGGTGCCCGCGATCCGGGTGCGCAGCCCCTCGGTGGGGAAGCGGCTGATGGCCCGGATCCCCGAGCGCCCGGCGGTGAGCGCGTCCCAGTTCTCGGCGACGCCGCGGCCGAGCGAGGTGACGATGCCGAGGCCCGTCACCGCGACGAGCGGGCGTCCCTGGGCGTCGTGGGTGGATGAGGAGCGCGGTTCTGCCATCGGGGCCTCAGACCATTCTTTCGTCGCCCGGACACATCCGAACGGCCACGGCGGCCACCGTCCGGAGGACGATGCTCGAGCTCTTCGTTTCGCATCATGTTTTTCCGAAAGCCGGCAACCACCTTTCGGGACGATGCGCTAGACCTTCACCACCCGGATCACGCCCTCGCCGCGGCGGTGGCCGACGGAGGTGACCGCCACTTCCCGAGCCGAGCCCACCGCGCAGAGCGCGGCCGCCAGAGCCGCTCCGAACGGGGCCGCGACTTCGATCGGGTGGCCGATCACGTCGCCCGTGGCGCGGATGCCCGCCCCCGGCAGCGCCGCGTGGATGCCCGCGATCTCTTCCGCGGCGAGGTCGGACAGGCCGGTGGCGCCCGAGAGGACCACGTCCGGCCGCTCGATCCCGGCCTCACCGATCAGCCGGGTCAGGCTCGCGGCGACGCTGCCCGGCGCGCGGGCCACCCGATCGTTGGCCACCGGCATCAGCCGGGCGAAGGCGCGGGCGCCGCGGGACGCGGCATGCTCCGCCGCCTCCAGCACGAGGAAGGCGGCGGCGCTGCCGAGGATGAAGCCGCCATTGCCCTCGCCGCCGCGCTCGAACACCGGCCGGTAGGCGCTCTTGAGAAGGAAGCCGCCCATCTCGTGGATGACCATCACGTCCGGCCGCTCGGCGTTGTACGAGCCGCCCACCATCATCGTCTCGACCTGACCCGAAGCGATCCGGGCATGGCCGATGCGCAAGGCATCGACGCCGCTCGACTCCTCGCCCATGAAGGTGCGCGAGGCGCCGGTGACGCCGTGGACGATGCTGATGTTGCCCGCGAGCAGGTTCGAGAGCTGCGCCAGGAACAGGGTCGGCCGCAGGTCGTTCAGCAGCCGTTCGTTGAGGAAGGCGCCGGGTTCGTTCGTCCCGCGCAGGCCAGTGAGGATCGCGCCGTCGACCGCGTAGTCGCGCTCGCCGCCGCCCGCCGCGACCACGAGCGGAAGCGCCGACTTGAAGCCTGCGTCGTCCTTCACGCCGGCCGAGTCGAGGGCGAGGCCGGCGGCGTAGACGCCGAGCCGCTGCCAGAGCTCCATCTGGCGCTGATCCGACTTCTTCGGGATCTGCGTGTCGAGGGCGAGCGGCGCCACCGGATGCACCGGATAAGGCGCGAAGGTCTCGGCATCCGTGCGCGGCGGCGCGTCCGAGGCGAAGGCCGTCAGATGCGCCTCGATCCCCTCGCCCGCGCAGGAGACGAGGCCGATCCCGGTGACGACGACGTCGCGGGCCTGCTGGCGGCTCACGGCTGGTCTCCCTCGAGAAGGCCGATCTTCCGGGCGCGTTCGCGGATCAACGATTCCATGGTGGCGGGGAACGGCATGGTGCGGAACCGGAGTTCCGCGTCGCAGAGCGCCTTGCCCTCGTGGCGGATCGCGGCCTTCGTCACCGCGTAGCCCGAGCCGTCGTGCTCCAGGCTCGCCGTGATGTCGAGGGCGGCGCCGGGGCCGACGAAGGAGCGGAAGCGCGCCTTGTCCACGGCCATGAGGAACGGCATCTGCGCGAAGTCGAGATGGGCGAGGACGAGGTAGCCGGAGGCCTGCGCCATGGTCTCGGTGAGGAGTACGCCCGGCACCAGCGGGTGGCCGGGGAAATGCCCCTCGAAGACCGGGCTCGCCTCGGGGACGAGCGCCCGCGCCTCGATGCGGCCGGCGGCGCGGTCGAGCCGCACCACGGAATCGATCATCTCGAAATATTCGAGCCGCATCGCGCGTGAATCCCTGGAGCCCGACGGATCAGGCCTTGGCGGCCTTCTCGGCGACCAGCGCGTCGATGCGCGCGCAGAGGTTCTTCAGCACGAAGTACTGCTCGGCCGGGACCTTGCCCTCGTTGACTTCCTGGGTCCAGCGCTCCAGCGGCAGCTTGATCCCGAACGCCTTGTCGACCGCGAAGGCGATGTCGAGGAAGGCGAGGGAGTCGATGCCGAGATCGTCGATGGCGTGGCTCTCGGGGGTGATCTTGTCGCGCGGGATGTCCGCCGTCTCGGCGATGATGTCCGCGACGCGGTCGAAGGTGGCGGTCTCGTTCGACATTAGGGCTGGCCGCTTTCTCGATTCTTCAAGTCCGGCGTCGCCGACCCCTCACGCGGCACGCCCCCATGGCGCCCGAGCCGGTCTGCGGCCCCGCTTCGCCGCCGGTTCCCGATGGCGCTTCTGAAAAGATCGCGACCCCTTACACGAAGCGATGGAGCGCGGGCAACCTCGGGCATCGCGCCGGACCATCACCGGTTTTCGGCGCGCCCTGCCGCAGGCCCTGTCGCCGTCCTCCCTTCGCCGTCCTCCCTCAGCCGGCCGAGCGGCTGAGGTCGAGCGCCGGTGCGCGGGTGTCCGCACCCTGACGCGGACGCTCGCGGCCGGTGCGGCGGCCCTCCCCCGAGAGCACCCGCTTGCGCTCCGCCGTGCGCGGGCGCACCAGCTCGCCGAGGGCGACGAAGCGGTCGTTGTGCCGCTGTCCCGCATCCTGGATGCCGAAGCCGAGGGCGAAGGAGCGCGCGAGTTCCACGTCCGCCGCCACGCCGTAGCGCTCGAGCGCGGCGGTGAAGACGCGGTGGAAGCCCAGCGGCGCGCACCACGCCTTCTCGGCGAGCTGCATCGGCCAGGTCCACAGCCCGTCACCGCGGCGGCTGGCGATCTCCTCGCGGGCGATGAAGTAGCCGTTCGCCCGATGTTCCAGGCCGTCGTCGAGGATGCGCCAGTCGCGGTCGGGGGCAGGCTGCGCCGCGGAAGCCGGCCGGTCGAGCCCGTCGTCGTCGAAGCCGATCTCGATCATGGAAGCCTCCTGCCTTGCCCGCCGCGGTGAGGCGGCGAATCGGTCCGGAACGTTCCATGAACAGTGCGTCCGCACGCGCGATCGGTCAAGCCTTTGTTCGCAGTTCGTTCCGATTTTGAGAGCCGATCTGGGGTCGAGGTTGCGGCGGCGGAGCTGGTCGAATGCCGTTGCAAGCGTGCGGACGCCCCCCCGGCCCGGACGGAGGCGAGGACGCAACCGCGCGGCCGGCCGAGGCGGCCTCTGGATTGCAGCGCCGGCCGCCATAGGTTGCCCGCGCCGCCCTTTCGGCGGAACGAAGCGAGGCGGCGATGCGCGGCACCGATGCGATGGAGGGCGAGACCGCCAGCAGCCAGAGGGTGATGCGCGCCCTCCTCGTCGCCGGGCTGCTGGCGCTGGGCCTCTATCTCCTGTCGGGCTTCCTGCGCGCCCTGATCTGGGCGGTGGTGCTCGCCGTCGCCCTCTGGCCGCTCTTCGCCCGCGCGCGCCGCCGCTTTCCGCCGGGGCGGCACAACATCCTCTGGCCGGCGGTCTTCACCGGCCTCGTCGCCCTGGTCCTGCTGCTGCCCATCGCCGTGCTGGCGGTCGAGGCGGGCCGCGAGGCGCACGACCTCCTCGCCTATGCCCGCGAGGCCGAGCGCACCGGCATCCCGGTGCCGGATTTCGTCGCCCACCTGCCCTACGGCGCCGCCGCCGTCACCGCGTGGTGGAACGCCAACCTCGCCCATGCCGGGTTCGCCCATGAATTGACCGAGCGGCTCAACACCGCCTCGAACCGCGACCTCACCCGCACCCTCGGGGTCGGGCTGGTGCACCGCGTGGTGCTGTTCGGCTTCTGCCTGCTGACGCTGTTCTTCCTGTTCCGCGAGGGCGATACGGTGATCGCGCAGGCGCTGAGGGCGAGCCAGCGCCTGTTCGGGGCCCACGGCGAGCGGGTGGCGCGGCAGATGGTGGCCTCCGTCCACGGCACCGTGGACGGGCTCGTCCTCGTCGGGATCGGCGAGGGTTTCCTTCTCGGCATCGTCTACGCGTTCGCGGGCGTCCCGCATCCGGTGCTGTTCGGGGCGCTCACCGCGGTCGCCGCGATGATCCCCTTCGGTGCGCCGCTGGCCTTCGGGATCGCCGCCGTGCTGCTCCTAGCCGGCGGCGCCGTCGTGCCCGCGGTGATCGTGGTGGCGGCGGGCCTTGTCGTCACCTTCGTCGCCGACCACTTCGTGCGCCCGGCGCTGATCGGCGGCACCACCCGCCTGCCCTTCCTGTGGGTGCTGCTCGGCATCCTCGGCGGCGTCGAGACCTTCGGACTGCTCGGTCTGTTCGTCGGCCCGGCGGTGATGGCCGCGCTGATCCTGCTGTGGCGGGAGCTGACGGAAGGACCGAAGGAGCCGGCGCGGCCTTTCAGTGCTTGAGCGGCCGCCCGAGCTTGCGCGCCAGGATCCGCTGCGGGCTCTTCTCCGGGTCGGCCTGGTCGGCCACCGCGATGTAGGCGGTCTGCTCCAGCATGTAGCGCCCGCCCATGGCGCCGTGCATCACGAGGTCGGAGAAGGTCACCCAGGTCTCGCCGGGCTGGAAACGCACATCCGCCTGCGGAGCGTTGGCCTGGTAGTCGAGGTCGCGCTTCAGGGCGTCGTGGAGGTGCAGCATCAGGTGGTCGTATTCCGAGCGCTTCGCCTTTGTGATCTTGAGCGCGGCCAGCACGCTCGCCGAGAAGCCGGAATAGCCCGGCAGCTTCGGCAGGAACTTTTCCGCCATCGAGCCGAAATCCTCGCCGACCCGCCACAGCCGCGGCTGCCCCTCGGCGTTGATGTTGCGGAAGATGCGCAGGATGCGCCGCTCGCCGATCGGGTTGGAGGGGAAGGCATCGACATGCATGCGCGTGTCGTCGCGCCGCCAGCTCAGCTTGCGCTTGTCCACGTCGAACGGCCGGTAGGAGGTGCCGGCGAGCGAGACCTTTCCGCGATAGGCGGGGAGATAGGTCTCGATCAGACTTTCCGCGAAGCGGCGGTAGCGCACCAGCAGGTCGCGCAGGCGCGCCTGCTCCTCCGGGCTCCCGGCCCCGCCCCGCAATTCGGCGCTCTCGCTGCGGATCGCGACGTTCTTGGCCTTGCCGTCGGCGAAGGGGCGCTCGACAAAGCGCTGCTCGAAGGCGTCGAAGGGGAAATCGAGGTCGCGGAAGACGAGGACCGAGCCGCTCTCCAGCGCCTCGACGAGGCCGGGCGCGCCCGGCACCGCCTCGGACCGGGAGACGGGAAGGACGGGGCTGATCATGGCTGGTGTCTTCCGCACGATAGGTCATCGTCCCGAAAGGCGGTGGCCGGCTTTCGGAAACAGACGACGCGGGATCAAAACCCGAGACCATCGTCCTGGATCCGGTATCCAGGACGATGGTCTCGGATGGTGCGCGGTGTAACCGACAGGCGCAGGCTCTGCCAACACGCCCCCCGCCGCAGACCGTCACCGGACGGCTCGGGCGTTTTGCGGTGGACGAGGCATTCGGTCGGCTTGCCCCGATGCCCGCGCGCGCGTCTCCTGATCGCGACCCTGGGGCAGAGGCAACTTGCGACGCGGGCGGGGCGTTTCCCCGCCGGATGTCCGCCCCCCGGACGAGGAGCCGGCCATGGCGACGCTGAAGGAATTCGAGGAGGCTCTGCGCGAGCACGGCATGCACATGGCGCTCGCCCTGCTGGAGCGCCTGCGCGAGCGCGACCGGCAGACCCGCACCATCCGCCCGGCCCGGCGCCTCACCGGCCAGAAGATGACGCCCGACCTCGCCCGGGCGATCCTGGAACTGCACGCCTCAACCGGCATGACCCAGCAGGAGATCGCCTTCAAGGTCGGGGTGAACCAGGGCCGGGTCAACGAGGTGATCAAGCGCGGCAAGTGGCTCGACGACGACCCGCACGCCCCCGAGGCCGTGGCCCGCGACCGGGCGAAGGCGCGCATGCGGGCGGACCCGAAGCCGCGTCCGAAGCCGTCCGCCCGCAAGGAGGCCCCTCGCGCGGCGCGGAAGCCGGCCGCGCCCCAGGGGCAGCTCGCCTTCGGGGATCTGTAGGCGATGGCCGGGGCGGGTGAGGCGCGCTGCCGCCTGGTGCGGCCCGGCGACGCGTTCGTCGGCAAGCAGGGCCTGTCCTACGCCCCCGGCATCTCCGCGGAGACGGCGGGCGCGACCGGCATCCATCTGCAGATGGTGACGATCCCGCCCGGCGCCCGCGCGAAGGCCCACAAGCACGAGGGCCACGAAACCGCGATCTACGCGCTGGCCGGCACCTCCTGCACGTGGTGGGGCGAGCGGCTGGAGCACCACGCCGAGCTGAAGCCCGGCGAGTACTTCTACATCCCGGCCGGCGTGCCGCACCTGCCCTACAATCCGAGCCCGAGCGAGCCCTGCACGGCGATCATCGCCCGCACCGATCCGAACGAGCAGGAGAGCGTCGTTTTGCTGCCGGACCTCGACGGGATACATCCGTGACCGGCGCTGTTGAGGAGGCAGCTTTCCTCGCGCCGGACCCTTTCCATGCGACGCTTCCCCTCGCGCTGCGCCTCCCTCTGCGTGGCCCTGCTCATCGCCGGAAGCGGGCCTGCGCTGGCGCAGCGCCCCTCCACCACGAATCTCACCTGCGCCCAGGCCCGCGCCCTGGTCACGCGGCAGGGCGCGGCGGTGCTCGGCACCGGTGGGGCGACCTACGACCGCTTCGTGCGCGACCGCTCGTTCTGCGAGGCGACGGAGATCGGCCGGCGCGCCTTCGTGCCGACCCGCGACACGCCGGGCTGCTTCGTCGGCTTCACCTGCTACGAGCCGAGCCGCGGCGACCGCTTTGGCGATTTCTGACCGATCCGCGCGAAAACGCCCCGGCCGGGACGGCCGGGGCGCTCCGCTGTGGGATTGTCAGCCTCGCGGCCGGGCGGTCACGCGGCCTGCTGGACCGAGCCCTCGATGACCGGCTGGCTCGACGGCCGGCTGGCGATCTCGATGCGCCGCGGCTTCTTCGCCTCCGGGACCTCGCGGACGAGATCGACGTGGAGGAGGCCGTTCTCGAGCACGGCGCCGGTCACTTGGACGTGGTCGGCGAGCTGGAAGCGGCGCTCGAAGGCGCGGGCGGCGATGCCCTGGTAGAGAACCTCGGCGGACTTGCCCTCGGCGGGCTTGCGCTCACCCTTGATGGTCAGCGCGTTCTCCTTCACCTCGATCGACAGGTCGGCCTCGGTGAAGCCGGCCACCGCGACGGTGACGCGGTAGACGTTCTCACCCGTGCGCTCGATGTTGTAGGGCGGATAGGTCGGAGCAGCCTCGGCGCTCACGAAACCGTCGAGGGCCGCGAAAAGGCGGTCGAAGCCGACGGTGGAACGGTACAGGGGAGCCAGATCGAACTGACGCATCACATATCCTCCAGAAGAAGCAACATGCTCGATGTATTCGGGTCCGCCCGTGGGCCGGACCGTCGCGCCGCCGTCTCGGCCGGCGCAGGGTTGATATTGGTGGACCCGGAAAACCGCGCAAGGGTCTGCTTGCGGGGTTTTTGCGTGAGCTTGAGCGAAAATTTTTGCCGGAAGCGCCTGCCGTGCTGACCTTGCGACCCACCCCCGGCAATCCGGTGCCGCCCGGTGCCCGTCTCGTGCCGGTCGAGACCGACGACGGCGTGCCCCTGCGCGTCGCGACGTGGCAGCCGACGACCCGCGGCGTGAAGGGCACGGTCTGCCTGCTCCAGGGCCGGGCCGAGTTCATCGAGAAGTATTTCGAGACGATCGCGGACCTGCGCGCCCGCGGCTTCTGCGTGGTCGCCTTCGACTGGCGCGGCCAGGGCGATTCCGGCCGGCAGGTCCGCGACGCCCACAAGGGCCATGTCCGCCACTTCGACGATTACCGCCTCGATCTGAAGGCGATCACCGAGGCGGTGCTCGTGCCGATGATGCCCGAGCCGTATTTCGGGCTCGCCCATTCCATGGGCGGGGCGGTGGCCCTGACCGGCTCGGCGGAGGGCTGGCTGCCGTTCCGGCGGTTCGTCACCGTCGCGCCGATGCTGTCGATCCGCATGGTGCGCTGGCCGGCGGCGGTCTCGCTGCTCGCGCGCGGGCTGCACCGGCTCGGCCTCGGGCGCTGCTACGTGCCCTCCGGCAGCAAGGTCTCGATCGCGACGAAGCCGTTTCCCGGCAACCGCCTCTCGACCGACCCGGTGCGCTACGCCCGCAACGCCGCCGCCGCCCGCGAGGTCGGCGCTGGGGCGGTCGGCGACCCGACCGTCGCCTGGCTCGCCTCCGCCTTCCGGGCGATGCGCCGGCTGCAGGATCCGGCGATGATCCGGCGGATCCGCACGCCCTGCCTCATCATCGGGGCCGGGGCCGACCCCGTCTGCGGCACGCCGACGATCGAGCGCTTCGTCGCCCGGCTCAAGACCGGCAACCTCATCGTGCTGCCGGGCGCCCGCCACGAGATCCTGAGCGAGTGCGACGCGATCCGCGCCGACTTCTGGGCGGCCTTCGACGCCTTCATCCCCGGCCACGGCCACCAGGCCGTCGCCGAGGAGGCTCGGGCGCTCACGGGTTGAGGATCCGCATCGCCGCCTCGTGCAGGCGGCGGTCGCCGGCCGCGACGATCCGGCCGCCGCCGGTGGCGGGGCCGCCGTCCCAGCGCGTCACGACCCCGCCCGCGCCCTCGACGATGGGGATCAGCGCGACGATGTCGTAGGGCTTGAGCCCTGCCTCGACCACGAGGTCGATCTGGCCCGCAGCCAGCATGCAGTAGGCGTAGCAGTCGGCGCCGTAGCGCGACATCTTCACCTGCCCCTCCACCGCCCGGAAGCGCTCCGCCTCCTCGCCCTCGGCGAACAGGCGCGGATCGGTGGTGGCGAGGATGGCGTCGCCCAGCGCCTCGCTGCGGCGGGTGTGCAGGCGGCGCTCGCCCTTGGGGCTGCGCACGGTCGCGGTCTTGCCGTCGCCGAGGAAGCGCTCGCCGAGATAGGGCTGGTGCATCAGCCCGCGCACCGCCGCGCCGTGATGGGTGAGCCCGATCAGGGTGCCCCAGGTCGGCAGGCCGCTGATGAAGGCACGGGTGCCGTCGATCGGATCGAGCACCCAGACGCATTCCGCATCCGCCCGCTCGGCGCCGAACTCCTCGCCGAGGATGCCGTGATGGGGCAGCCGATCCTTGATCATCCGCCGCATCACCGTCTCCGCCGCGCGGTCGGCCTCGGTGACCGGATCGAAGGCGCGGCCCGTCCCGTGGGACTTGTCGTCCAGGCCGAAATGCGCCCGGAAGAACGGCAGGATCGCCGCCCCGGACTGGGTGGCGAGGTCTTCCATGAACCGGGCGAGATCGACGACGCTCATCGAGGGGCAGCCTCCCATTGACGGATTGAGACGAAGACGCCGCGAGGCGGTGCCGTCAACCCGTCCCGAGCCGTTCCCTTCTTCAAGCCTTTCCCTTCAGACCGGTTCGGGCAGCGCCTGCCGCGGCGGCGTGGCCGCCTCCTGGCGCTGCGGCCCCTGCGGCGTGCCGTGGCGGGCGATGGCGAGGATCGTCTCGATCAGGTCGCGCAGGGAGGTGACGTGGTCGTCCGCCCCGAGCTTGGCCCGCAGCGCCTCGTCGGAGAGCATCGGCTCGTCGAGGCGCCACAGCCCGGCGACGATCGGCACGGTCTCGATCTTCTGGCGCAGCCGCGAGACGAGGCGGCGCAGATGGGTCGGCTCTCCCCCGAGCGCCAGCGAGATCACGCAGATCGCCTGGGCCGGACCGGGCTCCCACCCGCCGATGCGCACCCTCGCGACCTCGGCGAAGGGCACCTGCCTCGTGCCGAAGCCGCGCTTGCGCAGGAGCTGGTCGGCGATGGCGGTGGCCGCGCCGTCGAGGAAGCCGCGGCCGGAGACGAGGAGCACCGCGCCGTCGCGCCGCCACGCGTCGGGCAATTCGTCGGGGTTGGGCTCGGGGATCGGATCGCTCTTGCAGGCGCTCTCCCCCTCGCTCGTCGCGTCGGGGATCAGGCGGCTCGCCTTGGAGGCCGGATCGGGGACCGCGTCCGCGCGATCCTCCAGTTCCTCCACCAGCGCCGTGATCGAGGCGCGGATCTCGTCCTTCTGGTCGGGGGTGAGCACGCCGCGGGCGGCGTCGCGGGCGGCGAGTTCGAGACCCTTCAGCACCACGTCGTCGTAATAGGCCGAGAGCGAGCATTCCCGCAGGATCAGGTCGGCATGCTCCTGTGCCTCCTCCGGGTCGTCGGCGAGCATGCGCTGATAGAAGTTCTCGACCGGGGTCAGGGCCGGACGGTTCGAGAACAGCACGTCGAGGAATTCGAGCCGATCGACGTGGCGCCCGAGCACGACGAGGCAGACGGTCAGCGGCGTCGAGAGCAGCAGTCCCACCGGTCCCCACAGCCAGGTCCAGAACAGGGCCGAGACCAGCACGGAGAAGGGCGAGAGGCCGGTGGAGTGGCCGTAGACCAGCGGCTCGATGACATGGCCGACGATGGGCTCGACGAGGGCGAAGAGGAGGAAGGTCGCCAGCATCATGCTCCAGCCCGGATCGACGGCGGCCGCGAGCGCGATCGGCAGCACCGCCGAGAGGACGGCGCCGATATACGGCACGAAGCGCATGACCAGCGCGAAGATGCCCCACAGCACCGGGCTCGGCACGCCGATGAACCAGAGCCCGACGCCGATGACGATGCCGAAGGCAGTGTTGAGGGCGAGCTGGCCGAGGAAGTAGCGCGAGAGCCGCCGCGCCGCGTCGTCCATCGCCACGGTGGTGCGGTGGAGGTCGCTCGATCCGGCGAGGCGGATCAGGCGGTCGCGCAGATCTTCCCGCTGCATCAGGATGAACAGGAGGACGACGATGACGATGCCGGCGGTGGCCAGCGGCTGCGCCACCGGCGAGAGGACCGTGGTGGCGAGTTCGAGCGAACTCGGGCGCCGCTCCTCCACCTGCACCACCAGGGGCTTGGCCGGCTCCGGCTCGGCCTTGCGGGCATTGTCGCGGGCCGCCTGCTCGCGCTTGATCTGCTCCTTGGCCCGTTCGGCGCTCTCCTTGTTCTCCTCGCCGCCCTGGTGGATCGCCCGGTTGATGTTGGCGATGTAGTCCATCGTCTGGCCGAGCGAGCCGTTGCGCAGGCCCTCGATCTTGCGCTCGACGGTGCGCTGGTAGCGCGGCACGTCCTGCGCGAGTTCGGCGACCTGCACGCCGATGACGGTGGAGACCGCGGCGATGAGGCCGGCGGCGAACAGCACGGAGACAAGCACCGCCACCGCCCGCCCCAGCCGCAGCCGCCGCAAGAAATTCACCAGCGGGCCGAGCACGAAGGACAGGAGCACCGCGATCGCGATGGGGATCAGCACCTCGCGCGCGAGGAACAGGCCCGCGACGATGATCGCGAAGACCACGAGGGAGGAGGCGAGCGGACCCTTGGGCGTCTCGGCGGCGGCGACCCGCGTGGGGCGTGGCGGCACGATGAAGCCCTCGGCGGGGGATATGCGCTTCATGTCAGGCCGAACTTCCCTCTCACGCCACGCTTCATCCGAGGCCCGGCGGATCGCTTCGCGACGCGGGCCCCGGTCCTGTTCACGAGGGTCCGCGCGTGTTCCGCACGACCGTCGGCACCCGGTCCGGGCGGCCGTCGTCGCGGGTCGGCGCACGGGCCAGCGCCCGGAGGCACCTGAGCTCAAGAAACCGTGAGCGGGCCGAATTCGATCCCTGAAACGTCGCCGTAACGTGGCCGGTCTTCGAGGCTCCGCGAAAGACGCGGCCTAAGATTCCGCGAAGGGGCGCAGGCTAAAACCGGCCCGCTCGAGCCCGGCGCGCACGGCCCGTGCCATGGCGAGAGCCTCGGGATTGTCACCGTGAACGCAGACCGTGTCGATCGCGACCGGAAGGCGTCGTCCGCTCGACGTGAAGACCGCGCCTTCCCCGGCCATGCGGACGACGCGGGCCGCGGCTTCCTCCGCGTCATGGATCACCGCGCCGGTCGAGCCGCGGGGGGCGAGGGTGCCGTCCTCCGCATAGGCGCGGTCGGCGTAGATCTCGCGCACGAGGGTGAGCCCGGCGCGCTCCCCCGCCCGCTCGGCGGGAAGCCCCGGCATCACCACCAGGGCGAGGCTCCGATCGACGCCGGCCACGGCGCGGGCGAGCGCCTCGGCCACCGCCTCGTCCTCGTTGGAGAGGTTGGCCAGCGCCCCGTGCGCCTTGACGTGGGTGACGCGGGCGCCCGCCAACGCCGCGCAGGCCCGGAGCGCGCCGATCTGGTAGGCGATGTCGCGCTCGATTCTTTTGGGGCTTTCCTGAATCCGGTTCCGACCGAAGCCGCGCAGATCCGGAAAACCCGGATGGGCGCCGATCGCCACGCCCCGCGCCTTCGCGGCGACGGCCGTCTCGACCATGATGTCGGGGTCGCCCGCGTGGAAGCCGCAGGCGACGTTGGCCGAGGTGACGATGTCGAGGAGCGCGGCGTCGTCGCCCGTGCGCCAGGGTCCGAAACCCTCGCCGAGATCGGCGTTGAGGTCGATGCGGGCGCTCACTCGGCCGCCCGCATGGATCTCGACGCCTTCGCCTGCCGCGGCTCGGATCGGCTGTGGGCCGGCGATGACCCGGACCTCGGCCGCATCATCACGCCGAACCCTTCCGCCTCATCGCCGATGAAGCGGATCCCCTCCCCTTCGAGCACCGAGCGGATCGCGTCGAGGGTCTTTGCGCGCGGGGCGACCTGATCGCTCTCGATCATGTTCAGGGTCACGACCGAGACCGCCGCGCGATGGGCCAGAGCCCCTTGCGTCCACTTGAGAAGGCCGCGGCCGGCGCGGATCTGGGCGGGGGTGATGGCGGATGCGTTCATGGATGGGAGATGGGCGAAACTGAAAGAATTTTCAAGTTTCCGGTTGACGCGATGGGGGCGTGACCGTAAGCACGCCCCCATCGGCTCAGCCGGGCCGGAGATCGAGCGTTATCCTTACCCGACCCCCTTCTCTTTTTCGGGTATCGGCCGCTCCTTCGCATCCACGCCCGGCTCTCGGCTCGAACAATCATCACCGGCGCGGGCCGGTGGGCATCGGTTATCACCTGTCACGTGAAGCCATCCGATTGCCCGTTCACACGTCCGCGCTTCCCATTGGCCCCGCCTCGACGGAGCAAGGCATGAAACACGACGATCTATGCGTCGCCGCTTTCGCCCGTCCAGGGTCCGGGCGGCCAGGGTCGATGCGGTCCTATCCGATCGCACGGGAGCTGTTCGGCCACGCGGGCCGATAGCGGACGGTTATCTCAGGGAATCGAATGCCGGACGCCCTCGGGTGGACGGCGCGGTTGTCCGCAAGGACATTCCCGTTCGCACCCCCATGCCCGCGTGGCCTTCGCTCCGGCTGAAGGCCTGATCCCCCGATCTGATCCCGGCGGCCCCTGCGGGCCGGCAGGGGACGGTTCTCGGTAGAGCGCCGCGGCATCCGCCGCGGAGGTCGCGGATTCGAACTCCGCCGGGCTTGCCCGTAGCTCAGTCACACCCGTCCCCGATCCCCATGACCGCAGGGCCGAGCGCGGCCGGACAATAGGAAAATATAGCTAAATCGCGCGGGCCGAGGAGGAAAGGTTATCATTCTCATGAGGAGGTCGCGGGTTCGAATCCCGCCGGGCTGCAAGGCCCGTAGCTCAGTCCGGATAGAGTGCCTCTTTCCTCACCCCATGACCGCGCGACCCGGAGGCGGACGATCGTCCGCCCGAGGGCGCAAACCGACAAGAGAATCGGCCGTGCGGGCCGATGGAGACGGGTGAACGTCGGCCGGAAGGCCGGGTTCGAATCCCACGGGCCGCGAGGTCCGATGCCCGGGTGGCGGACGGGCGACGCATGCCACGCGAGCGGAGCGCCCGTCTCCCCCCACGCCCGCACGGTCGCCGACAAAAAACCAATTCGGCCGTGCGGGCCGGATTGCGAGGGTGATCTGGTCCTCAGGGTTCGAATCCCGGGCGTCGCAAGGCGCCGGTCCCTCGCAACGATCCACGCCCGCACGGCCGCAACGAGCCTCGGGGCAAGTCCCACAAGAACCCCGCGGAGAAAGGAGCGAGCGATGTTGAACTATGGAAAGCTGTTCTCGCTCCGGCGCACCCCGCAGTCGGAGCCCCTTCCCCGCACCGTGCCGAACTCGGCCGGCGGCCATTCCTTCGCCGTGAGCGACTGGGCGCGGCTCGACCGCTTCCTCGTGCTCGGCGCGGAGGGCGGCTCGTACTACGCGGGCGAGCGGGACCTGACCCGGGAGAACGCCGCCGCGGTGATGCGCTGCATCCGTGAGGACGGCGCCCGGGCGGTGGCGGTCATCGTCGCGATGAGCGCGGCGGGCCGCGCGCCGAAGCAGGATCCGGCGATCTTCGCCCTCGCGCTCGCGGCCTCCGCGGAAGCGGAGGAGACCCGTCGGCTGGCGCTCGCCGCCCTGCCCCGGGTCTGCCGCACCGGCACGCACCTGTTCCAGTTCGCGGGCGCCGTCGAGGCGATGCGCGGCTGGGGCCGGGCGCTGCGGCGCGCGGTCGGGGAGTGGTACCGGGCGCGTCCGGTGGACGCGCTCGCCTACCAGGCGGTGAAGTACCGCGCCCGCCAGGGCTGGTCGCACCGCGACCTCCTGCGGCTCGCTCATCCGGAGACGGACGAGCCGGCCCGGAAGGCGCTGTTCGACTGGATCTGCCGCGGCACGCTGACCGAGGCGACCCCCGCCCTCGTCCACGCCTTCGCTGCGGTGCAGGCGGAGGGCGTCGACGGCGCCTTCGCGGCGGCGCAGGTGCGCGCGCACGACCTCCCCTGGGAGGCGCTGCCGACGGGGCTGATGACGAGCCGCGCGGTGAACGAGGCCCTGATCGAGCGCATGCCGGTCGGCGCCCTCGTGCGCCAGCTCGGCCGTCTCACCGCGTCGGGGGCGCTCGCGCCCTTCACCGCGGCGACCGAGCACGTGGTGTCCGTGCTGTCGGACCGGGAGCGCCTGCTGAAGGCGCGCCTGCACCCGATGGCGCTGCTCGTCGCGCTCCGGACCTACGCGTCCGGGCACGGCCAGCGCGGCCGGCTCTCCTGGGAGCCGGTGGCGGCCATCGTCGAGGCGCTGAACGCGGCGTTCTACACCGCCTTCGCGAACGTCGAGCCCACGGGCCGGCGCCTCGTGCTGGCGCTGGACGTCTCGGGCTCCATGGCCTGCGGCTCGGTCGCGGGTTCCGCCCTGACGCCCCGGGAGGCGGCCGCCGCGATGGCGCTCGTCACCGCGGCGACGGAGGAGCACTGGCAGGTTCTCGGCTTCACCGCTGAGCCCGGCCAGTCCTGGAGCGAGGGGACGGTGCTGACCAGCCTCCCGATCGGGCCGTCCATGCGGCTCGACCAGGCGGTGGCGGCGACCGCCGACCTGCCCTTCGGCGGGACGGATTGCGCGCTGCCGATGCGGTGGGCGCTGGAGCGGGGCGTCCAGGCCGACGCGTTCGTGGTCTACACGGACTCGGAGACCTGGGCCGGCCCGGTCCACCCGGTCCAGGCGCTGCGGGCGTACCGGGAGAAGACCGGGATTCCGGCGAAGCTCGTGGTCGTGGGGCTCGTCTCCAACGGCTTCAGCATCGCCGACCCGGAGGACGCGGGCATGCTCGACGTGGTCGGCTTCGACACGGCGGCGCCCGCGCTGATCGCGGATTTTATCCGCGGCGGCTGACGAGAGGAGCGGACGGCGATGCGCCGTCCGCTCCGGTCCCGAGACCTCGAGAAGACGGAGCGGCACCATGTCCGCGATCAACGGACGCGATCTCATCGCCTGGGGCTTCCGGCCCGGCGAGTGGTTCAAGCGCGCGGTGGCCATCGCCAACGCGATGCGCGGCGAGGGCGCCGACGACGCGGCGATCCTGGCGCATCTGCGCGCGATCGAGCCCGGCGCCAACCCGATCCCGATGCGCACGAACGGACTCGACTTCGGCGTCTTCCTCGACGCCGAGACGGCGGCCGAGCGGGCCAACGCGGCCGCGGTGATCGCGCATATGGACGCGCTCATGCGGGTGCCGACCATCGTCAAGGGCGCGGTGATGCCGGATGCCTGCCCCTCGGGCCTGGCCGAGGGCACGATCCCCGTGGGCGGCGCGGTCGCCTGCGAGGACGCGATCCATCCGGGCTTCCACTCGGCGGACATCTGCTGCTCGGTGGCGATCACCGTCTTTCGCCGTGCCGACGATCCGAAGCGCGTGCTCGACGCCGTGCAGGCGGTCACGCATTTCGGGCCCGGCGGGCGCAAGGGCGTGGTCGCGCCGCCGGACGCGGTGATGGCGGGGGTGGCGGGCAACCGCTTCCTCGCCGAGTTCGCCGGGCTCGCGGTCGGGCATTTCGCGAGCCAGGGCGACGGCAACCACTTCGCCTCTGTGGGGCACCTCGCCTCGACGGGGCAGGTGGCGCTCGTCACCCATCACGGCTCGCGGGGGCTCGGCGCCCAGCTCTACAAGAAGGGCCTGGCCGCCGCGCGCCGCCACACGGCGATCGTCGCTCCGCGGGTCCCGGCGCACAACGCCTGGATCAAGGTGGAATCCGACGACGGCCGGGCCTACTGGGAGGCGCTGCAGATCGTCCGGGACTGGACCAAGGCCAGCCACTTCGCGCTCCACGACCTCGTGGCGCGCAAGCTGGGCAACGCCGTCGCGGACCGGTTCTGGAACGAGCACAACTTCGTCTTCCGCCGCGCGGACGGGCTCTACTACCACGGCAAGGGGGCGACCCCGTCGTGGGCGGGGTTCTCGGCCGACGATGACGGGCGCACGCTGATCCCGCTCAACATGGCCGAGCCGATCCTGATCGCCCGCCACCGCGACCACGCGGCCTCGCTCGGTTTCGCCCCGCACGGGGCGGGCCGCAACATGAGCCGCAAGGCCTTCCTGCGCGAGAACGCGTCCGTCCTGCCCGAGGGCATCGACGTGCGCTTCTTCTGCGGAAAGCCGGACCTCTCGGAGCTGCCGGGCGCCTACAAGGACGCCGGCAGCGTCCGGGCCCAGATCGCCAAGTACGATCTGGCCGAGGTCGTCGACACGGTAGAGCCCTACGGCTGCATCATGGCCGGCGACTGGGAGGCCGAGGCGCCGTGGCGGAAGAAGGCGGAGGCGAAGCGGGCGACCAAGGCGGCCGCGGAGGCGGCGACGTGACGGCGGCGCCGGGTGAGAAGCCCGGCGCCGCTTTTTTGCGGTTTCGCCGACGCGTCTCAGGGCATGTCGGGCATGGATGCCGGATCACGGGCGGCGTGCCGGATACCGAGGATGATGAGGTCGTCCTCGCTCGCTTCGTAGAAGATCGATAGGGATAGGGTGTCGCCACGATGCGCCGCATGCGCGGAAGGCTGGTTGGGCGCCCGCTGCGAGGATGCTCCAACAGCAGATCGGTCACGGTCCGGATGCGACGCTGGACGCGTCGCGCGCCCTGTGGCGACCGTTCGGCGATGTAGGCCAGGACGGCGTCGAGTTCCGCGGCGGCGTCCGGAGTGTAGCGCAGCCTCACAGGCCGTGCTTCGCCCAGATCGCTCGCACCTGCTCGTCCGTCGCAAACTCCCGCCGCGCCGCCTGGGCACGGGAATTGGCGAACGACGCCTCCTCCTCGGGTGTCAGCGTGAAGACCGGCTCGTCGTCTCCGGCAAGGCTGAGAAGCACGCGGGCCATGTCGTCCTGCGCTTCGGGCGAGAGGGCGCGAACGCGCTCGATCGCCCGTTCCAGAAGTTCGGTCATGCGTCCATTATGCACGACTTACGGACGTCGGAAAATCAGTCCAACGAAACCACTGGTGTCGGAATCGGTCCGATTTCAGCGGGATATTCTCGCGGAGCCTCGACTCACACCACCACCGCCATCGCGGCCTGCTCGCCGACCCCAAAAACCCGCTTGTAGCGCTCCACCTCCGCCGCCGGTCCCTGGGCCTTGCTCGGGTTGTCGGAGATCTTCACCGTCGGGCGGCCCTGCGCCTCCGTCACCTTGCAGACCACCGAGATCGGGTCGAGCCGCCCCTCCGGCACCAGTCCGCGAAAGTCGTTGGTGAGCCGGGTGCCCCAGCCGTAGCCGATGCGCATGCGGCCGTGGAACTGCGCGTGGATCGCCTCGATGTCGTCGATGTCGAGCCCGTCGGAGAAGATCGCGAGCTTCTCGCGCGGGTCGCAGCCCCGCGATTCCCAGAAGGCCAGCGCCTCCTCGCCGCCCTCGATCGGCTCCTTCGAATCGATCCGGATGCCGGTCCAGGCGGTGAGCCAGTCGGGGGCGTTGGCGAGGAAGCCGGTGGTGCCGTAGGTGTCGGGGAGCGCCACCAGCAGGTTGCCGGCGTAGTCCTGCTGCCAGTCGGCGAGCACCGCGTAGGGGGAGGCTGCCAAGGCCGCGTCGTCGTCGCCGCTGAGTGCGGCGTAGACCATCGGCAGTTCGTGGGCGTTGGTGCCGACCGCCTCGACCTCGCGGCGCAGCGCGATCAGGCAGTTCGAGGTGCCGAGGAAGGCCCGCTCGCCCAAGCCCTCCATCATCGCCTGCACGCACCAGTCCTGCCACAGGAAGCCGTGGCGGCGGCGCGTGCCGAAATCGGCGATGGAGAGGTCGGGGAGGCGCTTCAGGCGCTCGATCTTCTCCCAGACCCGGGTCATGGCGCGGGCGTAGAGCACCTGCAGCTCGAACTTGCCGAGATCCCGCAGCACGGCGCGGGAGCGCAGCTCGTTGAGGATCGCCAGCGCCGGCACCTCCCACATCGTGGTCTCGACCCAGGGACCGTGGAAGGTGAGCGCCACCTGCCCCTCCCGCACCTCCAGCTCGTACTCGGGCAGGCGGAAATTCTCGAACCACGCCATGAAGTCGGAGGAGAGGATCTGGCGCTTGCCGTAGAAGGTGTTGCCGCGAAGCCAGGTGGATTCGCCCCGGCTCAGCCCGACCGTGCGGGCGTGGTCGAGTTGCGCCCGCAACTCGCCGAGATCGATCTCGTCGGCCACCCGCACGCTCCGCGTGCGGTTCTGGATCGCGAAGGTGACGGCCACGTCGCGATGACGGCGGAAGATCATCTGCGCCATCAGGAGCTTGTAGAAATCCGTATCGAGCAGCGAGCGCACGATCGGGTCGATGCGGAAGTTGTGGTCGTAAACCCGCTTCGCGAGGTCGATCATGGGCCGTCCGTGTTCGGGGCGTGTCGCCCAAGCTTGAGGCGGATCGTCTCGGCGATCAACGGCGACGGGTGCAAGGCCGCATGACGAAAAAAGCGCCCCCGCCCTTGAGGCGGGAGCGTGACGCGTCATGCAAAGCCGTGGAACGAACGCTCCGGCCTCTTCCCCGTCATCGCGAGGCGAAGCCGTGGCGATCCAGGGCGCGACCCCTCCGGAAATGTCGCGGACTGGATCGCTTCGCCGACGCTCGCGATGACGGAGTTTAGCGGACCCCGAAGCGATCGGTCGGAGGCCGTAAGAGGCTCCCTTCCGAAAAAATCAGGCGAGGTTGACCTTCTTGGTTTCGGTCTTCGGGCTCTCGCCGGTGAGCGAAGCCTTCACGTAGCCGTAGAGGTGGACCATCTTGCTCGACGGGCTGTCCCAGTACTCGCCCTGTTCGGGGTGGATGCGGATCAGGCCGACCTCCGGGTCGTCCTTGCCGTTGGGGAACCACGTCTTGAGACTCTCCTGCCACTTCTCGTCGATGAGCTTCTGGTCGCGGATCACCTCGGCCTTGCCGGCGATCGAGACGTAGGTCTGGCTCGACGGGTCCGAATAGGCGAGGTTGACCTGGTTGTCGCGGCCGATCTCGGCGGTCTTCGGGCTGTGCAACTTGGTGAAGAACCAGATATCGCCGTTCTCGTCGATCTCGTTGTTCCACATCGGGCGGCTGTTCAGGGTGCCGTTCTGGTCGGCGGTGGTCAGCATCGCGACCTTGACGTCCTTGGTCAGCTCGAAGAGCTTCTTCGCGCCCTCGTGGTCGCGATGGTTGCCCTGGTGCATGAGATCCGTTCTCCGAATGTCGTCGATGGCGTGAGCCGGGCGGGAGCGGCCATCAGCGCGGCCCCATGAGCGCCACCCGGCGATTGCCTCGACAACGAGCGAGGCCGGGCTTGGTTCAGGCAGGACTTCGGAAGGGGACGAGATGAGGGTTGCATGGTTCGCGGTGCTGCTGGCGGCCCTCGCGGGGCCGGCCTCGGCCGAGGTGCGCTTCGGCCCCGGCGTGCGCATCGGCGGCCACGATTTCTCGAACCGGCGCTACCGCAGCGTCCATATCGAGCGGGTGAGGCGGCTGCGCGGCCCGGTCGGCTGCCGGCATGTCCGCCGCGGCGTCTACCGGCGCGGCGACGGCTCGGTGGTGCGCGGGCCGATGGAGGAGTGCAACCTGATCGCCATTCCGCCGGGCCGGCGGCGGTGAGGCGACGCGCTCGGGCTGGCGTTTCGCGCGGGGCCGGTTAGATGAACGGGGGCGGACGGTTCCGCCCGACGCCCGATGGAGCTTGAGTTTTGGCGATCACGCGCGACGACGTGCTGAAGGCGCTCTCGACCGTGACGGTTGACCGCGGCGGCACCACCCTGCCCGGCTCCGGCCGCCTGTCCCAGGTGGTGATCGATCCGGGCAACCGGGTGATGTTCTCGATCCTGATCGATCCGAGCGAGGCCGAGCGGTTCGAGCCGGTGCGCCGCGAGGCGGAGGGTCGCGTGCTGGCGCTGCCCGGCGTGTCGAGTGTACTGGCGAGCCTCACCGCCGAGCGGGCGTCGAACGCGCCCGCCCCGGGCGCCGCGCCGCGCCCGCCCGGACCCGGTGCGCCGCCGCGCCAGGGCAACGCCCATGGGAATGCCTTGCCGGGCGTGCGCCACATCGTGGCGGTGGCCTCGGGCAAGGGCGGCGTCGGCAAGTCCACCACCGCCTGCAACCTCGCCCTGGCGCTCGGCGCGCAGGGCCTGCGGGTCGGCCTGCTCGATGCCGATATCTACGGCCCCTCGGTGCCGAAGCTTCTCGGGCTCTCCGGCAAGCCGCGGGTGATCGAGGGCAAGACTCTCGAGCCGATGCAGGCCTACGGCCTCAAGGCGATGTCGATTGGTTTCCTGATCGAGCCGGAATCGGCGATGATCTGGCGCGGGCCGATGGTGCAGTCGGCGATCACCCAGATGCTGCGGGACGTGGCCTGGGGCGAGCTCGACGTGCTCGTCGTCGACATGCCCCCCGGCACCGGCGACGCGCAGCTCACCATGGCCCAGGCGACGCCGCTGTCGGGCGCCGTCATCGTCTCGACACCGCAGGATCTGGCGCTGATCGACGCGCGCCGCGGCGTGACGATGTTCCGCAAGGTCTCGGTGCCGATCCTCGGCGTGATCGAGAACATGGCGACCTTCATCTGCCCGAATTGCGGGGCGGCCTCCGCGATCTTCGGCCATGGCGGCGCCCGCCAGGAGGCGCAGCGGCTGGAGGTGCCGTTCCTCGGCGAGATCCCGCTCACCATGGCGATCCGCGAGACCTCGGATGCCGGCCGGCCCGTGGTCGCCACCGATCCGGACGGGCCGCAGGCCAAGGTCTACCGCGAGATCGCCGAGAAGCTCTGGGGCAACCTCACCGGCGCGCCCGCCGGCCGGGCGGCGCCGCGGATCGTCATCGAGTGAGCTCTCGCCCGGTCTCCGGGTCGGGGATATCGGGGTCGGGGATATTGGGCCTCGTCCTGGCCGGCGGCCTGTCGCGGCGGATGGGCGGGGGCGACAAGCCCCTGCGCGTGCTCGCCGGACGCACCCTGCTGGAGCGCGTCGCCGAGCGCCTCGCGCCGCAATGCGCGGGCGGCCTCGTGCTCAGTGCCAACGGTGATCCCGCCCGCTTCCAGGCCGTGTTTTCCGGCGCCGTCCTGCCCGACACGATCCCGGATCATCCGGGGCCGCTGGCCGGCCTCCTCGCCGGGATGGAGGCGGCCGCGGAACGTCCCGGCATCACCCATGTCGCGAGCGTGCCCGGCGACGCGCCGTTCCTGCCGCACGACTTCGTCGCCCGGCTCGTCGCCGCGGCCGCGGCGGAGGGCCGGCCGATCGCGCTGGCGGCCTCGGGCGAGCGGCGCCACTTCACCTCCGCGCTGTGGCCGGTGGCGCTGCGCGACGACCTGCGCGGCTGGTTGGAGCGCGGCGAGCGGCGGGTCGGCGGCTTCATCGAGCGGCACGGGGCGGCGGTCGCGTCCTGGCCGGTGGAGCCGGTCGATCCCTTCCTCAACCTCAACGCACCGGAGGATCTGGCCGCCGCCGAGGCGATGCTGGCGCGGTGTCCCTGAGGTGTCGGCAAAGTGCCATCGGAGGGGCCGCAGATGTTGTGCCGGAGCCCCGGAATTCATATTTAAGTAACTGAAACGACGGCCTTTGGCTGGCGATGGGCTATCCCTCTCCTCCCCCTCATCCTGAGGTGCCGGAGCGAAGCGGAAGCCTCGAAGGATCCTCCAGGACTCGCGCGGGATCTGGAGGATCCTTCGAGGCCGCTTCGCGGCACCTCAGGATGAGGGGATTGGTCGGGATTGGCGGCCTGTTGACCTTTCCTTGGTAGTCCCCTCCGTCCGTCGGCGCTCTGCCGTGGGCGACCGAACCAGAATCCGAGAGAACGACGTTGGCAGACGACAACGACGCACCCGGCGCCGGCACGCCGCCGCCCGCGACCGACATCAAGCCCGTCTCCATCACCGACGAGATGCGTCGCTCCTATCTCGATTACGCCATGAGCGTGATCGTGAGCCGGGCGCTGCCCGATGCCCGCGACGGCCTCAAGCCGGTGCACCGGCGCATCCTCTACTCGGCCTTCGAGTCCGGGCACCTGCCGGAGCGCAAATACGTCAAGTCGGCCCGCATCGTCGGCGACGTGATCGGTCAGTACCACCCGCACGGCGACCAATCGATCTACGACGCCTTGGTCCGCATGGCGCAGGACTTTTCGATGCGCCTGATGCTCATCGACGGGCAGGGCAATTTCGGCTCGGTCGACGGCGATCCGCCCGCGGCCATGCGCTACACCGAGTCGCGGCTCGCCCGGCCGGCGATCTCGCTGCTCAGCGACATCGACAAGAACACCGTCGACTTCCAGTCGAACTACGACGATTCCCGCGAGGAGCCGACGGTTCTGCCGGCGCGCTTCCCGAACCTTCTGGTCAACGGCGCGGGCGGCATCGCGGTGGGCATGGCCACCAACATCCCGCCGCACAATCTCGGCGAGCTGGTCGATGCCTGCGTCGCCCTGATCGACGATCCGGCCCTCACCATCGAGGCGCTCAACGAGATCGTGCCGGGTCCTGACTTCCCCACCGGCGGCATGATCCTGGGCCGCGCCGGCACGCGGCAGGCCTACACCACCGGCCGCGGCTCGATCATCATGCGCGCCCGCTCGCATGTGGAGGAGCTGCGGAAAGAGCGCGAGGCGCTGATCTTCACCGAGATCCCGTATCAGGTGAACAAGGCGACGCTGATCGAGAAGATCGCCGAGCTGGTGAAGGACAAGCGCATCGAGGGCATCTCGGACCTGCGCGACGAATCCGACCGCGACGGCATGCGCATCGTCGTCGAGATCAAGCGCGACGCCATGGCCGACGTCGTGCTGAACCAGCTCTACCGCTACACCCCGCTCCAGACCTCGTTCGGCGCCAACATGGTGGCGTTGAACGGCGGGCGGCCGGAGCTGATGAACCTGAAGGACCTGCTCCTGGCCTTCAACGACTTCCGCGAGGAGGTCGTCTCCCGGCGCACCAAGTTCCTGCTCAACAAGGCCCGCGAGCGCGCCCACGTGTTGTGCGGCCTCGCCATCGCCGTCGCCAACATCGACGAGGTGATCCGCCTGATCCGCACCTCGCCGGATCCGAACACCGCCCGCGAAGCCTTGATGGCCCGCGACTGGCCGGCGCACGACATCGCCCCGCTGATCGCGCTGGTGGACGACCCGCGCCACCGGGTCGCCGACGACGGCACCTACCGCCTGTCCGAGACCCAGGCCCGCGCCATCCTCGACCTTCGCCTCCAGCGCCTCACCGCCCTCGGACGCGACGAGATCGGCGACGAACTGAAGAAGCTCGCCGACGAGATCGCCGACTATCTCGACATCCTGCGCTCGCGCGCCCGCATCCAGGCGATCGTCAAGCAGGAGCTCGCCGAGGTGCGCGAACTCTTCGCGACGCCCCGCAAGACCGAGATCATCGATTCCGATTTCAGCGTCGAGGACGAGGATCTGATCGCCCGCGAGGACATGGTCGTGACCGTGTCCCATGCCGGCTACGTCAAGCGCGTGCCGCTCTCGACCTACCGGGCGCAGAAGCGCGGCGGCAAGGGCCGCTCCGGCATGAGCACCCGCGACGAGGATTTCGTCACGCGGCTGTTCGTGGCGAACACGCACACGCCGGTCCTGTTCTTCTCCGACCAGGGCCAGGCCTACAAGGAGAAGGTCTGGCGCCTGCCGGTCGCCGCCCCGAACGCGCGGGGCAAGGCGCTCGTCAACATCCTGCACCTGCAGAACGAGGGCGAGCGCATCACCACGATCATGCCGCTGCCCGAGGACGAGGCGTCCTGGGAGACCCTCGACGTGATGTTCGCCACCGCCTCCGGCAATGTCCGCCGCAACAAGCTGTCCGACTTCGTGCAGGTCAACCGCAACGGCAAGATCGCGATGAAGCTCGATCCGGGCGACCACATCGTCCATGTCGAGATCTGCCGGGCCGACCAGAACGTGCTGCTCACCACCGCGCTCGGCCAGTGCATCCGCTTCCCCGTCGAGGACGTGCGCGTCTTCAAGGGCCGCGACTCGACCGGCGTGCGCGGCATTTCGCTGGCCAAGGACGACCGCGTCATCTCGATGGCGATCCTCAACGCCTTCGACGCCTCGCCCGAGGAGCGGGCCGGCTACCTGAAGATGCGCCGCGCCGTGATCGGCGATGCGGGCGAGGAGGCCGAGGCGCCGGAGGCCGAGGAGAGCACGGCCGAGGCGGCGATCTCGCTGGATCGCTACAACGAGATGGGCGGGGCCGAGCAATTCGTGCTGACCCTGTCCGAGCGCGGCTTCGGCAAGCGCTCGTCCTCCTACGAGTACCGCACCTCGGGCCGCGGCGGCAAAGGCATCACGGCGATGCGGGTCAACCCCCGCAACGGCCACCTCGTCGCCTCCTTCCCCGTGGAGGCCTCGGACCAGATCATGCTGGTCACCAATGCCGGCCAGCTCATCCGCGTGCCGGTGGACGACATCCGCATCGTCGGCCGCGCCTCGCAGGGCGTGACGGTGTTCAACACCGACAAGGCCGAGCGCGTCGTCTCGGTGGAGCATATCGAGGGCGAGGAGGAGAACGGCGAGGACGAGGCCTGAGTGGCGGACGCTCTCGGTCTTTTCCTCTCGCTCGACGTCATTCCGGGGCCGCGCAGCGGAACCCGGAATCCATGAAGAGACGCGACACTCGGTTCAGCCGCGCGTCACAGGTGGATTCCGGGTTCGCCTTCGGCGCCCCGGAATGACGGGTGTCGAGATTTGGAGGAAGGGCGGCCGTGCGTCGTCCGATCAGGCGTTCAACCGATCATAGAGATCGACCTAATTCGGATTCATTGCGTCGATCAGAGCGATCTTCCAGGCACGGCGCCATTTCTTGAGCGCCTTCTCACGCGCGATCGCCTCATCGATCCGATCGTAGACCTCGTACCAGACGAGACGATCGACGCCGTAGCGAGCCGTGAAACCCGGCGTCGCCTTGGTCTTGTGCTCCCACACGCGCCGGCTCAAATCGCGGGTGACGCCGAGATAGAGCGTGCCGTCCCGCTTATGCGCGAGAAGATAGACGGCACAGATCACATTGTCCTCTCCGTCATTCCGGGGCGCCGAAGGCGAACCCGGAATCTACCCGTGATGCCATGCTTGGCCGCATATCACGGATGGATTCCCGGTTCCGCTGCGCGGCCCCGGAATGACGGCGGGATGTGACGACGCGGAAAGCCGATCGGGTTCCGTTTGCGGGGAAAATGCTCTAGGCCCGTCCCGTGACGACCCGCACCGCCCTCTATGCCGGCTCCTTCGATCCGGTCACCAACGGCCACCTCGACGTGGTGCGGCAGGCCTGCCGCCTCGTGCCGCGGCTGGTGCTGGCCATCGGCGTCCATCCGGGCAAGGCGCCCCTGTTCTCGGCCGAGGAGCGCGCCGCCCTGCTGCGCGAGACCTGCGGACCGCTCGCCGACGCGGAGGAGGCGAGCCTGGAGGTCGTGACCTTCGACGACCTCGCCGTCTCGGCCGCTCGGCGCTGCGGCGCCAGCCTGTTCATCCGCGGTCTGCGCGACGGCACCGACCTCGACTACGAGATGCAGCTCGCCGGCATGAACGGCGCCATGGCGCCCGAGGTCCAGACCGTGTTCCTGCCCGCCTCCACCGGCGTGCGGCCGATCACCGCGACGCTGGTGCGCCAGATCGCGGCGATGGGCGGCGACGTCTCGCCCTTCGTCCCGTCCGTCGTCGCCCAGCGGCTCGCCGCCCGTTTCGCGAAATCCTGATCCCCACCACGGAGCTTCCGCCCGCATGAATCGCCGCCACGCCCTCCTCGGCCTCGCTCTCTCCGCCGCGCTCTTCGCCGCCCCGGCGCGGGCCGGCGAGAACACCGTCACCCTCGAGACCAAGGACGGGCGCGTCACGATCGAGCTGCGCCCGGAGATCGCGCCGAAGCACGTCAAGCAGCTCAAGACGCTGATCTCCCAAGGATTCTACAACGGCCTGAAGTTCCACCGGGTCATCGACGGCTTCATGGTCCAGACCGGCGACCCCAAGGGCAACGGCACCGGCGGCTCCAGCTTGCCCAACATCCCCGCCGAGTTCTCCTCCGCCCCGTTCAAGCGCGGCACCGTCGGCATGGCCCGCTCGGGCGATCCGAACTCGGCCAACTCTCAGTTCTTCATTTGCATCGGCGACGCCGAGTTCCTGAACAACAACTACACCGTCGTCGGCGTCGTCACCTCCGGAATGGACGTGGTCGACAAGATCAAGAAGGGCTCCAAGGCCGATAACGGCTCGGTGCAGAACCCCGACAAGATCGTGAAGATGACGCTCGGAGGCGGCCAATAGCGGCCGGACGCACCGGGCGTCGCTGGGGCGGCGCTCTCGCCGGCCTCCTCGCGGCCGGGCTCGCCCTGCTCGTGCCGGGCAGGGCGGATGCGTTCGAGGGCATTGAACCCTGGCGCAGCCTGCCCCAGACCTTGCGGGGCACGCAGCGGGTACCGCTGCCCGCCTCGGAGGCGGAACCGGCCCCGGCCGACACTTTGCGGGGGCTCTATCCGGCGCTCGCCGCCTGCTGGCGGGTGCCCGAGGGCTTGAGCCGGTTCGAGCGGGCGGAGATCACGGCGCGCCTCTCCCTGCGCCGGGACGGCTCGGTGATCGGCACGCCGCAGATCACCTTCGCGAAGGCGCCGGGCGACGCGCGGACCCGGGACATCCTGATTCGGGCGACGCTCGACGCGATCGCCCGCTGCACGCCGGTCCGGCTCACCCCGGCCCTCGGCGGAGCCATCGCGGGGCGCCCCCTGGCGCTGCGCTTCATCTACGACGGACCCAAAGGACAGGGAATTTAAGCCATGGCAGAGACGAACGAGACCATCGTCCTGGAGACCACCAAGGGCCGCGTCGTCATCGCGCTGCGCCCCGACCTCGCCCCCAACCACGTCGAGCGGATCAAGACCCTGGCCTCCCAGGGCTTCTACGACGGCGTGCCGTTCCACCGGGTCATCGACGGCTTCATGGCCCAGACCGGCGACCCGACCGGCACCGGCTCCGGCGGCTCTGAGCTGCCCGACCTGAACGCCGAGTTCAACGCCGAGCCGCACGTGCGCGGCACCTGCTCGATGGCGCGCACCAACTTCCCGCACTCGGCCAACTCGCAGTTCTTCATCTGCTTTTCCGACGCCCGCTTCCTCGACCGCCAGTACACGGTGTGGGGCAAGGTGATCGAGGGCATGGAAGTGGTCGACACGATCAAGCGCGGCGAGCCCGTGCGCGATCCCGATCGGATCGTGAAGGCGACCGTCGCGGCGGCGTAACAGGGATTTCCCCTCCCCCTTGCGGGGAGGGGTTCGGGGTGGGGGTCGTTCCGGACGAGGCTCAGCGGTGCCTCCTGCACCACCCCCACCTCCGGCTCCTCCCCGCAAGGGGGAGGAGAGAAGCCCTCACCCCTCCGGCGGCTCCTTGAGCCCCGCGGCCTCTTCCAGCCACGTCAGGATCTCCGGAGCCCGCCAGGGCTTGGGCATGAAGGTCGCGGTGACGCGCAGGTCGCTCGGCTGGTCGCCCGCGTCGCCCGAGGTCAGCAGCATGCGGATGCGCGGCCAGGTCACGCCGATGATGCGCGCCAGCTCGAAACCGCCGATCGTGCCCGGCGTGCGCACGTCGGAGAAGACCACGTCGATCCCGTCGCCGCGCTGGCGCAGGATGTCGAGGGCGCGCTCGGCCGTCTCGGCCTCGATCACCTCGAAGCCTTTCTCCTCCAGCAGCTCGGCCGCGAGGTAGCGCTCGTCGGGCTCGTCCTCGACGACGAGGATGACGGGCCGGCGGCCTGTGGGTCGTGCGTCACTCATGACCGGTCACTCATGACCCTGGCATATCTTGAGAGCTCGCGGGAAAAACGCAGATTGCGCGTCCCACGCGACATCCTCCGGCAAAGTCCCCGGCAGACATTACGATAGAACGGCGGGGCCGAACGTCTGTCGTTCAGCGGCAACAGCAGGCGGTTTTGTTGCATCCGCCAGGGTGACGCATGCAGTTTCGAGGTGGGATAAGCCGTCGCACCCGCACTGCGTGCAGGGCTCTCGGCGCGGAATCATCGCCGACTCGGCGGTCAAGCCGACGCCCGGAATAAAATCCGCATTTTCAACAGGGATGGCAACGATCGGACGGTTGACGGGTTACGGCTCAGGTGCGTTCACTCTTTGTTCTAAGAGACGTCCCGCAAGCCAACCCTCGAACCCGCGCCCATGCCCTCTCCCCGCTCCCCCGACGCGCCGACGCTGGCCGAGCTTCGCCGGCTGACGGATACCGCCGGGCTTGGTGCCGGATCCGGCGCCGGGTCCGAGGCCCAACCCACCCTGCCCTTCGGCGTCGGCGGGCTCGACACGGCCCTGCCCGGCGGCGGGCTGGCGCTGGGCGCGCTCCACCAGATCCACGAGGGGGGCCCGCGCGGGCGCTACGCCGCCACCGCCGTGCTGTTCGCCGGCGGCATCCTGGCCCGGCTCGACGGGCCGGTGCTGTGGTGCCTGCACAGCCGCGACCTGTTCGCCCCGGCCCTGGCCCGGGTCGGGCTCCATCCCGACCGGGTCGTCTATTGCGAGACGTGGCGCGATGCCGAGGTGCTGCCGGCCATGGAAGAGGGCCTGCGCCACCGTGGGCTCGCCGGGGTCGTCGGCGAGCTCACTCGCATGGGGCTCACCCCCTCCCGCCGGCTCCAGCTCGCGGCGGAGGGATCGGGCGTCACCGCGCTCGTCGTGCACCGGCTCTGCGCGGGCGAGGCCGCCGAGCCCGAGCCCAGCGCCGCGCGAACCCGCTGGCGGGTGGCGCCCGCTCCCTCGGACGGACCGAACCGTCGCGTGGACCGTCATCTGGGCCGGCCGCGCTGGCGGCTCGAGTTGCAGCGCAGCCGCGGCGGGGCGCCGGGGGCTTGGATCGTGGAGGCATGCGATGCGCAGGGTCGTCTCGCTGTACCTGCCGGCCTGGCCGACCGACCGGCTGCGCCGGAGCGGGTCCAGCGCCGCGCCGCCGGATGAGCCCCTCGCCACCGTGGCGCAGGATGGCGCCCGGCGCGTGCTCGCCGGCGTGGACGCCGCCGCCCGCCGCCTCGGCCTGCGCCCGGGCATGAGCGCGGCCCACGCCCAGGCGCTGGTGCCGGGCCTGCACCTCGTGCCCGCCGCGCCCGAGGCGGATGCGGCGGCGCTGGAGCGGCTCGGCCTGTGGTGCCAGCGCTACGCGCCGATCGTGGCCCTCGACCCGCCCGACGGGCTCCTGATCGACGTCACCGGCGCCGCGCATCTGTTCGGCGGCGAGGCGCCGCTGCTCGCCGACCTCGCCGCCCGCCTGGAGCGAACGGGCATCGCGGTTCGGCTGGCACTCGCCGACACGCCGGGCGGCGCCTGGGGTCTGGCCCGCTTCGGCGCGGGCGGGATCGTGCCGCCGAGCGGCGCGGCGCAGGCCTTGGCGCCCCTGCCGGTGGCGGCTTTGCGGCTCGGCCCCGAGGCGGTGCGGGCGCTGCAGGATGTCGGCCTGACGCGCGTCGGCGAGCTGACGGACAAGCCGCGCGCCGCCCTGCGGCTGCGCTTCGGTGCCGAACTGCTGTTCCGCCTCGACCGGGCGCTCGGCCGCGAGCCGGAGCCGCTGGCGGCGCTCGCCGTGCCCGAGACGCCCTGCGTGGCCCTGCGCTTCGCCGAGCCGGTCGGCGCCCGCGAGAGCCTGGAGCGGGTCGTGGCCGATCTCTGCACCCGGCTCGTGCCGGAGCTGGAGCGGCGCGGCCTCGGCGCCCGCCGGCTCGACCTCGTCTTCGTCCGGGTCGACCGCCTCGATCAGGCGATCCGGATCGGCACGGCGCGGCCGAGCCGCGACGCCGCCCACCTCGCCCGACTGCTCGCCGAGCGCCTCGCGCTCGTCGATCCCGGCTTCGGCATCGAGGAGGCGTGGCTCGGCGCCTCGCGGGTCGAGCCCCTTGCCGCGCGTCAAGCGAGCCATCTCGCCGCCGGCCCGCAGGCGCCGGACCTCGCCGCCCTGGTCGATACCCTGCTCGTGCGCCTCGGCGCCGCCCGCGTCTACCGGCTGGCGCCGGTGGAGAGCGACCTGCCCGAGCGGGCGGTGCGGCGGGTGCCGGCCTTGGCCGATCCCCTCGGCGCCGTCTGGCCCACCGACCTGCCCCGCCCGGCGCGGCTGCTGGCGCCGCCGGAGCCGGTCACGGCCGTGGCCGAGATCCCCGACGCGCCGCCGCTGTTCTTCGTCTGGCGCAACACCCGCCACCTCATTGCCCGCGCCGACGGGCCGGAGCGCATCCTCGGCGAGTGGTGGGTCGCGGATGCCGAGGCCGACCTCGCCCGCGACTATTACCGGGTCGAGACGGAAGCCGGCGAGCGCTTCTGGCTGTTTCGCGACGGGCCGATGGAGGCGCAGGGGCGCTGGTGGCTGCACGGGCTCGGCGAGGCGTGAGCACACCGGAGCTTCAGGTCACGACGCACTTCTCCTTCCTGCGCGGCGCGTCGAGCCCGGAGGAACTGTTCTCGGCTGCGAGCCTCCTCGGCATCCCGGCGCTCGGGGTGACCGATCACGGCTCGCTCGCCGGGATGGTGCGGGCGCATCAGGCGGCGAAGGTGACGGGCGTGCGCCTCGTCGTCGGCTGCCGGCTCGACCTCGACGATCTTTCCTCGCCGCTGCTCGTCTATCCGACCGACCGGGCCGCCTACGGCCGGCTCTGCCGCCTGCTCAGCCTGGGCAAGGCGCGCGGCGGCAAGGGCCGCTGCCGCCTGACATGGGCCGACCTCGGGGAGTGGCACGAAGGACTTTTCGCGATCCTTCTCCCCGAACGGCCGGGGCCGACCCTCCCGGACGCTCTCGCCCAGTTCAAGAAAACGTTCGGAGCCCGCGCCTCCCTCGCGCTGACCCGCCGCTTCCGCCCCGACGACGCGGACAGGCTCGACGCGTTGGCCGCCGCCGCGCGCGCCGCGCGGGTGCCCGCCGTCGCCACCGGCGACATCCTCTACCACGTCGCGGGACGGCGCCGCCTGCAGGACGTGGTGACCTGCATCCGGCTCGGACTCACCATCGACCGGGCGGGCTTCGCCAAGGAGCGCCACGCCGACCGCTTCCTCAAACCCCCGGCCGAGACCGCGCGCCTGTTCGCGCGCTTCCCCGAGGCGCTGGCGCGGGCGGACGAGATCGCCGCCGCCTGCACCTTCTCGCTGGACGACCTCGCCTACACCTACCCGACGGAAGCCCGCGCGGACGGGCTCTCGCCGCAGGAGCGCCTGGAAACCCTCACCTGGGCCGGCGCGCAGCGGCGCTATCCGGCCGGCGTGCCGGAGATGGTGACGCGCCAGCTGCGCCACGAACTCGACCTGATCGGGCGGCTCGCCTACGCCCCCTACTTCCTCACGGTCGAATCGATCGTCGCCTTCGCCAACGGCCAGAAGATCCTGTGCCAGGGCCGCGGCTCGGCCGCCAACTCCGCGGTCTGCTTCTGTCTCGGCATCACCTCGATCGATCCGATCCGGCAGAACCTGCTGTTCGAGCGCTTCGTCTCCGAGGCGCGCCGCGAGCCGCCCGACATCGACGTCGATTTCGAGCACGAGCGCCGCGAGGAGGTGATCCAGTGGATTTTCCGGACCTACGGCCGCCACCGCTCGGCGCTCACCGCCATCGTCAGCCGCTTCCGCTCACGGGGTGCCTTGCGCGAGGTCGGCAAGGTGATGGGCCTGCCCGAGGACGTGACCGGCGCCCTCAACCGCCTGACCTGGAGCTGGAGCAGCGAGGGCGTCGGCGAGCGGGAGCTGCGCGAACTCAACCTCAACCCCGGCGACCGGCGCCTGCGCCTGACGCTGGAGATCGCCCGCGAGCTGATCGGCGTGCCGCGCCACCTCTCGCAGCATCCCGGCGGCTTCGTCCTGACGCTGGACCGGCTCGACGAGCTGGTGCCGGTGGAGCCCGCGGCGATGGCCGACCGTCAGGTCATCGAGTGGGACAAGGACGATATCGACGCCCTCAAGTTCATGAAGGTCGACGTGCTCGGGCTCGGCATGCTCGGCTGCCTGCGCCGCGCCTTCGATTTGTTGGCCGAGGTCAAGAACGAGCCGCTCGATCTTGCTTCGATCCCCGCGAAGGATGAGGCCACCTTCGCGATGATCCGGCGCGCCGACACGCTGGGCGTGTTCCAGATCGAGAGCCGCGCGCAGATGGCGATGCTGCCGCGGATGGCCCCCAGAAAATTCTACGACCTCGTGATCGAGGTGGCGATCGTGCGTCCGGGCCCGATCCAGGGCGACATGGTCCACCCCTACCTGCGCCGCCGCCAGGGTCTCGAGGAGGTGACCTACCCGACGCCCGAGCTGAAGGCGGTGCTGGAGAAGACCCTCGGCGTGCCGCTGTTCCAGGAGCAGGCGATGCAGGTGGCGATGGTCGGCGCCGGCTTCTCGGCGACCGAGGCCGACGAACTCCGCCGCTCCATGGCGACCTTCAAGTTCACCGGCGGGGTCCACCGCTTCCAGGAGCGCCTCGTCGAGGGCATGGTCGCCAACGGCTACGCCAGGGACTTCGCCGAGCGCACCTTCAAGCAGCTCGAAGGCTTTGGCTCCTACGGCTTCCCCGAGAGCCACGCCGCCTCCTTCGCGCTGCTCGCCTACGCCTCCTCCTGGATGAAGTGCCACCATCCGGACGTGTTCTGCGCCGCGCTGCTCAACGCGCAGCCCATGGGCTTCTACGCCCCCGCGCAGATCGTCCGCGACGCCCGCGCCCACGGCGTCGAGATCCGCCCGCTCGACGTGAATTTTTCGGAGTGGGACTGCACCCTCGAACCGCTCGGCGAGGGCCGGAAGCTCTTCGCGGTGCGCCTGGGCCTGCGCCTCGCCGGCGGCCTGCCCGAGGGGGACGGACGGCGTCTCGCCAGGGCGAGGGCTGAGCGCCCCTTCGTCTCCCTGCCCGAACTGGCCGACCGGACCGGCCTCCCGGCGGCCTCCCTGACCTGCCTCGTGCGGGCCGACGCGTTCCGCTCCCTCGGCCTCAACCGGCGCGAGGCGGCCTGGGCGGCCAAGGCCCTGCGGTCCGACCCCCTGCCCCTCTTCGCCGCCCTGTCCGAGACGACGGCAGCCGAGCCGGCGGAAGGAGCCGAGCCGGCCGTGTCGCTGCCGGCCCTGAGCCAGGGCGGCGAGGTCGTGGCCGATTACTGCGCCAAGGGCCTCAGCCTGCGCGCGCACCCCCTCGCCTTCCTGCGCGAGACCCTGGGGGGTCTGGGCGCCCGGCCCTGCGCGGCGCTGGATCGGGCGCGCGACGGGACGGGCATCGTCGTGGCCGGGATCGTGCTGATGCGCCAGCGGCCGGGCTCGGCCAAGGGCACGATGTTCATGACCCTGGAGGACGAGACCGGCATCGCCAACCTGATCGTCCGGCCCGACTTGTTCGACCGGCAGCGCCGGGTCGTGCTCGGCGCTCGGCTGATGGCCTGCCGCGGCCGGGTGCAGCGGGTCGGCCAAGTCGTCCACCTCGTGGCGGCGGAGCTGTTCGACCGCTCCGGCCTGCTGCGGCGGATCGGCGAGGAGGAGGAGGCCATCGCCCTGCGCACCGGCCGCGGCGACGAGACCGGCCAGGAGATCCGGCCCGATCCGCGCGCGTCGGCGCTGCCGGTGCGGGCGCGGAATTTCCGCTGACCGGCGGCTCTCCCTTTCCATGCATCCATCCTGCCTCCGCCGGGTTCCCGCACCGATGCCGGCCGCCGCTCCGCGGCACAGAGGAAGGGTCCGCCCACCGCATGCACACGACGTCCCCCACCCGCGACATCGCCCTCGTGCTCGGCGGCGGCAACGCGCTCGGCGCCTACCATTCCGGGGCCTTCGAGGTTCTTCAGGCCCGCGGCATCCGGCCGGACCGGGTGGTCGGCGCATCCATGGGAGCCATCACCGGGGCGATCATCGCCGGCAACGCGCCGGAGGACCGGATCGACCGGCTTCACCGCTTCTGGAACGAGGCGACCCTGCAGACCGGCCTCACCGGCACCGATCTCCTCAAGCCGCGGCAGTACTACAACGCCCTGCACGCGCTCCTGACGCTGGTCTGGGGGCGACCGAACATCTTCACGCACCGCTATCCCGGCCTGTGGTCGGCGCTGCCCTGGGTGCCCAACGACGTCGCCCTGTTCGATCACCGGCCCCTGCTCGGCACCCTGAGCCGGCTGGTCGATTTCGAGCGCCTGAACCGGGCCGAGATCCGTCTCACCGTCGCCTGCATCGACGTGGCGACCGGCGAGGAGGTCTATTTCGACAACACCCGCGAGAGGCTCGGGCCCGAGCACATCCTGGCGAGCGCGGCCCTGCTGCCGGCCTTCCCGCCGGTCGAGGTGGGCGGGCGGATGCTGTGCGATGCCGGCTACACCAACAACCTGCCCCTCGATCCCCTGTTCGAGCCCGAGCCGACCCGCGACCTGCTCTGCATCGCCCTCGACCTGTTCTCCCTGCGGGCCGACACGCCGCGCTCCCTCGACGCGGTGCTGGAACGGGCCAACGACCTCATCTTCGCCAGCGCCGCCCGGCGCGCGGTCGCGGGGCTCGCGCGCAGCTACGCCCTGCGCGAGCGGCTCGATCCGGACGGGCCGGTCGCGACGCTGCTGCACCTCGTGCACCGGGCCGGCGCCGACCAGCTGGCCTCGAAGAGCTTCGACTTCTCACCCTCCTCGATCCGCGACCGCTGGCAGGCGGGCGCCCGCGACATGGAGCGGGGTCTCGACCGGCTGGCCGCGCTGCCGCCCGCGCAGGGGCGTTTCCGCTACGCAAGCCCGTGACCGCGCGCCGCTCACCCCTCGGGGACGGCCTGGATCTCCGCCGTGCTGGCCAGGATCGTCTCCTGCAGCGCCGTCGCGACGGCGTGCTGACGGCCCGAGCCGAGCACCACGAACTCGACCTCGCCGATCGGGGGCAGCCCGGCCGTCGCCGGGATCGGGGCCAGCCCCGGCGGCATCACCCGGGCCGAGTGCGGCGCGATGCCCAGACCCGCCTCGACGGCCGCGCGCAGCCCCATCAGGCTGCCGGTCGTGCAGGCGATCCGCCAGCCGCGGCCCGCCGCGTCGAGGGCATCGAGGGCCAGGATGCGCGTCATCGACGGCGGCGGATAGAGGACCAGGGGCAACGGCAGCGCCGGATCGGGCACGAAGCCGGGCCGGCCCGCCCAGATCAACTCCTCCGCCCAGGCCAGTTCGCCGCGCGGATCGCCGCGTCGGCGCTTGCAGAAGATCACGTCCAGCTCGCCCGCGTCGTAGCCCTGGTAGAGGGCCCGGCTGAGGCCGACCGTCAGCTGCAGATCGACGGACGGGTGCCGGTCCGCGAACCGCGCCAGAACCTGGGCGAGGGCCGACAGGGTGCAGTCTTCGGAGACGCCGAGGCGGATGCGGCCGCGCAGGCCGCCCGGCGAGAAGAAGGCACGAAGCCGGTCATGCGCCTCAAGCACGTCGCGGGCGAAGCCGACCATGGCCTGGCCGTCTGGCGTCAGGGCGACCCGATGGGTGTCCCGCATGAGGAGCGAGCGGTCCAGCGCCTGTTCCAGCCGCGCGATATGCCCGCTGACCGTGGATTGCCGCACGCCGAGCGCCTGCGCGGCGGCCGTGAAGCTGCCGCTTTCGACGACGGACAGGAACGAGCGGATCTGTTCGACGTTCAGGTTGCTCATCATGGTTCGTGATAGCCGATATCCTTACCGCGCGGCGCGCGGGAGGCTTAAGGTCCGGGCCGAATCCGCGTCCCATCACCAGAGGCAGGTTTCTCGCGATGAACGCCCCCGTGGCCATCACCATGATCTTCATCGGCGGCTTTGTCGCGATCCCCGCCTTCGGCAAATGGGCCCATCAGATCACGGAAGGGCTCCTCTTCCTTCTGGCGACCCTCGTGCTGGTGATTGCGATCATCTACGCTTGCGATCGCTGGCCGGATTACTACGCCAACCCCAAAGTGCCGATCACCGTGACGACGACCCCGGTCGACGATTAGCGCGCGGTCCGGCGAAGGGTCGCCGGTTCGTCGAGAGAATGCGCGTCCGAGCAAGGGTCCGGAGACGCCGACCCGATGCGATCAGGTCGGGCAGGGATCTAGCGCATCGCAATCCCTCCAACGTCTGGAGATCAGGGGAGGTCTCTTGAAGCCGCAGATCTCGGGTGGCGGAACGTCCGCCGGAACCGCCCTCGCCTTCGTCGCCGGCTTCGTCGATGCGGCGGCCTTCATCGCGCTGACGGGCCTGTTCACGGCCCATGTCACCGGAAACTTCGTCCTCATCGGCGCCGAACTGATCGCGAGTTCGACCGGCGTGCTGGCGAAGCTTCTGGCGCTGCCCGTCTTCATGGGGGCGGTGGCGGGCGCCCGCATCCTCGCGCTGCTCCTGCAGCGGCGGGAGGCCGATCCGCTGCCCTGGCTGCTCGCCCTCGAGGCGGCCCTCCTCGCGGGCTTCGGCGTGTGCGGGACCCTCTGGGCGCCGCTGGATGCGCCGGACGGTGCCCCGGCCCTGACCGTCGGCATGCTCGCCGTCGCGGCCATGGGCGTGCAGAACGCGATCGGCCGTCTCTCGCTCGGCCATCTCGCGCCGACCACGGTGATGACCGTGAGCGTGAGCCAAGCCGTCATCGACGCGACGGATCTCGCCCTGAGAACCTCCGGCAACCCCGCTCAGACCCGCGCGCGGTTGCTGCGCGTCCTGCCGGCCATCGCGGCCTTCGCCGTCGGCGCCCTGTGCGGCGCGTTCGGGATCGCCCACCTCGCCTTCGGCTCCGTCGTCCTGCCGATCATGGTCCTGGTCGGCCTGTTCACCCTCGTCGCGATGGCGCCGGCCGAAGCGAACGCCGCGACGTGAGCGGCGTCAGGCCCGCCGAGCTTCGACCGATCCTGAACCCCGCTCAGGTCCGCGCGGATCGGGCGAGCCCGAGGGATCGCCGCCACCAGCCGGGCGACGGCCAGGCCGGGGCCGGGCAGGATTGCCGCCGCGCCGCCAGCACGAGGTAGACGAGGGAGGCGAGGTGCCCGGCGCCCACCGCCGCCGCCGCGCCGCTGACGCCGCCGCCGCGCATCAGCGGGACCACCACGGCGAGCGACACGACCATGCTCACGCACAGCGACTCGAACAGCACCCGGGTGTTCTGCTTGGCGCGGAAGTAGTTGGAGGTGAGGTCGCGGGCCAGCACGATCACGACGCTGACCGAGAGGATGCGCAGGCAGTTGGCGTAGGCCGCGTATTCCGACCCGAAGATCAGGCGCAGCCACATCTCGCCGGGAACGGCGAGGACCGCCAGGATCGTGATGATCGGCACCCCGAGCTTCACGCCCGCGCGCAGCAGGTAGCTGCGCAGGGCCGCATCCCCGCCCTCGGCCTGGGCGCGGGCCGCGGCCACGGGCAGGACGTTCTCCGTGGCGGAGAGCAGCAGCAGAACGGTCCCGACGAGGTATTGCGCCGCCCGCAGGCCGCCGAGTTCCTCCAGGCCGAGGGTCGAGCCCGCCACCAGCCAGATGAGCTGCTCCTGGACGAAGGTGACGAAGACGATCGGCAGGAGCCAGCGCGCGAGCGGGATGTGGCGCCGGAAGACCGCACCGGTCTGCACGAGGCCGGGCCGGCGCAGGATCGGCCGGCCGACCGAGATGACGAAGGGCAGGCAGGTGGCCAGCGAGGTCGCCGCGAGCAGCCAGACGAAGCCGTTGCCGCCGATGACGTCATGCTCCAGCCAGAGCACCAGGGCGACGAGGGGGAAGCTCGCGGCGCGGGCGAAATCCATCAGCAGGGCCTGCACGCCCCGGCCTTTCGCGAACAGGAGGCGGCGCAGGGTGAACTGGAGGTTCTGCGCCAGCATCAGGGCGCAGGCCGCGAGGAGCGTCTCGCCCGACATCCCGGCGATCAGCAGGGCGATCACCACGAAGACGGCGCCGGGCACCGAGAGCAGGAAGGCGCCCGCGAGGATGGTCGCGGCGTAGGCGGTCGAGACCCCCTTGCGGGCGCCGACCAGCGTCATCATCGGCGCGGTGATGAGGGCGTTGTGCAGCGCCTGGGCGAAGGAGAGCACGATCAGGATCATCGCGAAATGCCCGAACTCGGCGATGCCGAGCAGGCGGGCGGCGGCGATGCCGCTGACGAAGCCGAAGCCGCTGACGACGCCCTGATCGGCCAGGGCCGCGAGCGCGGCGGGCGGACGCCGGACGAGGCCGGCGACGCGCCGGACGAGGCCGGTGAGCCGGCCGGGCGCGGTCGAGGCTTCGGTCATCGCGGATCTCCTGCTCGTGTCCTGGGTCAGCGGGTGGCCAGGACGGCCGTCGCGGCGCGGCGCAGCAGCCGGGTCCGGCTGAAGAGCCAGAGCGGGTTGGCCGCGACGACGTTGCGGCTGACGCCGCGCTTGAATTCGTAGACGCCCGGATTGCCGGCCGGGTCGATCCCGCCGAGATCGAGCACCGATGCCCCCTCGCGCCGGGCCCGCTCGATCATGCGCCAGAGCGCGAGGCGACCGGCGCCGGTGACCTTGGCCCGCTCGTTCGAGGCGACGTAGAAATCGGTCCAGCGGTTCGCCGTCCGGTGGATGATCCGCACCAGGATCGGTTCGTTCCGCTCGCGGATCTCAAGGAACACGAGATTCGGGTCGTTCGCGGCCAAGTCGCGGAAGGCCGCGGTGTCGAGGCTGTTGCGGAAACCCTTGCGCCGTTTCAGGGCGGCGTAGAGCCGGCCGAAGGTCTCGAAGGCGGACAGCCGCTCGGCCGGACCGCTCGGGAAGCCGGTCGTGAGGTCCGGGTTGCGCTCGGCAACCTTCAGCACGTCGCGCCAGCGGCCCTCCATGCCGGAGCGAATCCGCTCCGTTCCTTGAGTGAGATCGAGTTCCAGCGTGTGCGTCCGGGTGGTGACGACCGGCGCGAAGCCGTGGCCGAGCAGCGCCAGCGCCGCTGCCGGCGACTGGAACTGCTGGTAGTTCACGCCGAGCAGGTCGAAGCGCCGGAGGTGGAGATGGTCGAGGAAGGCGCGGAACACGGCGTCCGCCCGCTTCTCCCCCAGCGGCGTCAGGATCGGGCAGCCCTGCGCCAGCACGATGTGGCCGAGCCAGCGGCGGCGGCGCTGAACCTGCGCGTAGGCGAGCGCCTGCCCGTCGCCGGCGCGGATCGTGAACCGCTGCACGTCCCAGCCGACGCGACGCTTGTACTCGCCCCAGCGGCGCGACGCGTAGAGGCTGGCGCCCGGCTGCTGCCAGACCGCCGCGTCCCAATCGGGATCGTCCGTCACGTCGACGACCGTTGTTTGACCCACCCTGATAACCCTTCGCGTGCCGGACATCCCGAACCGGGACACTCCATGGCCTGCCTCCCGCTCCTCAGCAAGCCGCGAGCCAGGGCGCCCGCATCAATAGTGAAACCCATTGACCAGATTAACCGCCGTATTCCGGGATGGATTGTACAGGTGCCATCAGAACATTTTTGTGATAGCGCCTGACTCAAAGGGTGGGGCTGGGATGAAGCATTGGTTCAAGACGACGTTGCGCCGGGCGCCGGCGCTGCGCGCGCTCGCTCTGCGCGGCGGCGCCCTGTTCAAGTCGCTGGCCTGCGCCGAAGCCGGCCTCTACACCCTGTGCTACCATCAGGTGCCGGAAGCCCGGCAGGACCAGTTCGCCGCGCAGCTGCGCCATCTCGGCCGATATGGAGACTTCATCGACGCCGACGGGGCCATCGAGCGCCTCGCCGCGGGCTGGCCGGCCGGTGAGCGCGCCTTCCTCGTCACCTTCGACGACGGCTACGCCGACACCTTCGAGGTGGCGCGGCCCGTCCTCAAGGCCCTGGGCGTTCCGGGCATCGTCTTCCTCGTCAGCGACTGGATCGACGCACCGCCGGACACGCCGCCCGGTCTCGACCGGGCGACATCCCTGTCGCCGAGCGGCCGCCTCTACATGAACCGGGCCGAGGTGGCGGCCTGGTGTACGGACGGCCTCGACATCGGATCGCACACCGCCAGCCATCGGCGCCTGAGCCGGCTCGGCCGCGCCTCGGTCGCGGACGAGATTGCCCGCTCGCGGCGCGACCTCGCCGCCCTCACCGGCCGGGAGATCCGTCACTTCGCCTGCCCCTGGGGCGTGGCCGGCCACGATTTCAACCCGGAGCTCGATCCGCCTCTGGCCCTGGAGAGCGGCTACCGGACCTTCTTCACCACGCGGCGCGGCCGGGCGCTGGGCGCCGCCGACCTTTCCGCGATGCCCCGCTACGTGGTCGAACCGCACTGGCCGGTCTCCGACTTCGAGGCCCTGATGGGCGGCCGGAAGTCGGGATCGTGGGCAAAAGGAACGGCAAAAGGAACGGCTTGAGAAGATTTCCGGTCTACCGCTGGCGAGCGGCGCCGGGCCGGTCCAGCCCCGCGGCTCCCGATCCGAGGTCGCCCATCCATGCCAGCCGGTGCGAGTCCGTCCGCCATCGTCTCCGGTGAGTCCGGTCCGCCCCCGGTCGTCGTCGTGACCGGGGCGCTCGCGCCCTACACGCATGTCCTCTACGAGCGCCTGGCGGAACGGCTCGCCGACCGTGACGGGCGGGCCCTTCACGTCCTGTCCTGCACGCCGCGCGAGAGCGCCCGGCAATGGGTGATGCCGCCGCCGCGCCTCTATCGGCACGCGGTGCTGCCGGGCCTGCGCTGGCACCGCTCCTCGATCCGCAACCTCTACCTCAACCCGGCGGTGGTGCCGCGGCTCGCCGCCCTCCGCCCGGCGGCGGTCGTGCTCAACGACTTCTCGCCGACCATGCTGTTCGCCGCCGCGGCCACGCGCCTGCGGCGGATCCCCACCCTGGTCCGCACCGACGGGGTGATCGAGACCGATCCCGGTCAACGCTCGGCCCCGCATCGCTGGCTGCGCCGCGCCATCGTCTCGGGGGCCGCCGCCGGGATCGGGCCGAGCGAGGGCAGCGGCGCCGTGCTCGCCCGCTACGGTCTGCCGCCCGGACGGTTCGTCCTGAGCCCGCTCTTCCCCGCCTGGACGCCCCCCGCCCTGTGTCGTATACACAT
>NZ_JBELQE010000053.1:0-28183 GCF_040270385.1 Methylorubrum podarium
CGCACTCGTCTTCTGTCCTCGCCGCATGTCCGACTCCTTCGGTCCTGACTGATCCTCTCAATCAGCCCGGTCCAAAGCCAGCCGGTCAGGTCACTGGACTCTGGCGCGTTTGACCAAGTCCGTGGCCCGTGTTGGGATCATCATCGAGGGACCAGCCGATGCCGCCACTTGACCGGCTCGTCGCCACCGTCCGCCGGACCACGCGGGAGGACGTGCGGATCAGCCTCCGTGAGACGCGCGGCACCATCGGCGTCGAAATGCGGGTAGCAACAAACCACGGCAGCGGGCCGATGTTTGAGACGCCCAAGGGCCTGCGCCTACCACCAGAGAGACTGCCGGAGATGATCGCGGCGCTACAGGACGCCCAACGACTGGCAATCTCTCTCGGCCTGCTTCCGAGGGCAGCGCAAGGGGGGGTCGGCAAGGTGCCACTCGCCCGGAGGGCTGCGAGCGTTTCAAGTAAGCTTGCTGAATAGAATGGCGGCGCTGGGATATGGCCGCAACTGACCGATTCTGTTGGGAAAATTTAGGGGTGAAGCCTGCTACCTCGTCGCTGGCCTCACCGAAGGAAGGCCCTTCTCTTGCCAATGCTACACATTCAAATTCGAACTGGTTCCCGCGAGCCTGCGCAGACGTTTTTTGCGTGGACCAGCAGGGTGCACCACTTCGGCTGCCTTCCGATTTTGTCAACAAAACCGCCCACTCTGACCGCTTTGGAAGTCCGCTTCGAGGCAGGAAACGGAAATGACGGCCACCACGTGGACCGCTGGTGAGGCCACACCGACAAGCGGGCGCGATCGCTCGCAGACCTTATTGGCGCACCGCCCGAAGCGGCACCAATACCTGATGGCTTCGGCGGCTCAGCAGGTGAAGGCAACCGCCTGCGGGGCAGGTTCTCGGAAGCGCTTGGCAGACGTGTCGAAGTGGCACTTCGGCGCCGTCCCGGCTGCTCAACCCCACTGTCCGTCGGCATCGCGACTGCGCTTCTCGGCGCTTCTATCGCACCAGGATGCGCGTCGCCTCCTTCGTTGTCGCGACGGCTTGCGAGACGTTGCCAATCGCCCCCGTGATGGCCAAGAGGTTGCGGGAAATGCCGGCGACTGCCTGCGCCGCATCCTGCATGTTCTCGGACAAGTCCCGCGTAACCGCGCTCTGTTCCTCCACGGCGGACGCGGCAACGATGACAGCTTCATGCATTGTTTCGACAACGCCCTGAATGGTATCGAACGCCTCTCCCGCTTGGCGGGATACGGTCTGGTCTGGACCCCGCCGATCTCACCCGCGATCTGCTCGGTGGCACGTGCGGCCTGGCCAGCGAGGCTCTTCACCTCCCGCGCGAGATCAGGCTCACCGAAGTCCGGCAGAAGGCCCTGCGCAGCTTCGGCCACCAGAAGGTTCGCCGCGCGGTGCCGATCATGGTCATTGCCCTCTCTGAGGAGATGGCAGGCCTGCGCAAAGAAGCTGCCGCGGCGCTCGGTGAAATCGCCGACCCGGCGGCGCGGGTGGGGCTGGAGGGGCTCGTGAACGACCCCGATCCGAACGTGCGCAAGACGGCGCGCTGGGCATTGGCGAAGCTGGCGGTCCAGCGCATCATTCTGGATATCGGATCCAGGATGATGCGCTCCCCTTTCATCTTGGCATCGTCCTTTTCCCGAAAGCCGGGTGCCACCTTTCGGGACGCTGGCCTGGTTCTTCGCCGCCTCACCCCTCCGTCAGAACGATCTCCTGCAGCCGAGCGGGCCGCATCAGGCGGATATGCGCCCGGTCGATGGAGACGATACCATCGCGTTGGAAGCGCTTGAGCATCATCGTCACCCACTGGCGGGTCGAGCCCACCAGGGCGGCGAGTTCGTCGTGGGTGATGCGGCGGCGGATGATGACCGTGCCGTTCTCGGGCGTGCCGTAGAGGTCGCCGAGATTGAGCAGCAGTTGCGCCAGCCGCTCGATCACCGAGCGCGTGCCGAGCATCTGCGCCATCGCGGTGTAGCAGCGGCCCTTCGCTTCCAGCGCTGCGATGAGGCAGAGCGCGAAGCCCGGCATCTGGCGGATCAGCCCACGGAGCGTCGTGCTCGACAGAACGGTGACTCGCACCGGCTCGATCGCCACGCCTGACCATTGGTGGCAGCCGCCGCCGTAAATGCTCGGGCCGCCGATGAAGTGACCCGGCGTCCAGTAGGCCAGCGTCACCTGTCGACCCGAAGGCCCCGAGTAGTACACGCGCACGCGTCCAACTTCGATCAGGAAGATGCCCTCGTGCGGTGCCCCTTGCGTGAAGACGCTCTCGCCGGGAGCGAGGCTGACGCTGCGCCCGGCCGCGCGCACTCGGGCGACTTCGGCCGGGGTGAGGCCGTCGAGGAAGCCGGCGCCGTCGTCGAGTCCCTCCACCGTCTCGCTGAGGAAGAGCGCGCTGGCGATTAGGGGCGCTGGGCGGCGGGGTTCAGGAAAGGCGAGCGATACCGATGACATGGGGACCTCGGGGAAACGGCCGCGCACGAGGCCATGAGCCTGATCCGTCTTCCGCTTTCGATTATCGGCGCGGGCCGGTTGAGAGCAATTCCAAATCAGGATGTCAGTGGAACAGATCCTTCTCTTTCAGCGTGTAGCTTGAGAAGATATTTTTGAGATACCAAGAGTAGCCGTTCATCTGCGCAAAACTCAACTTCCCGACGAAATTAATTGCTCGTCGTCGTGACCGTCCGAGCAGCACATCCGTGAGATCGCCGCCCTCGTAAGCGGTCGAAACACCTGCCCCACGGAGCCTTCCGGTGACTCACCCTCCCCCGCTCATCCGCCGCCTCGCCACCCTCCTTCTGACGGCGACGACGCTGGGCGCGATGACGCCCGGCCCGGCCCAGGCCGAGACCATCCGTGTCGCCGTCGGTACGCAGGACACCACGATCAACTGCGCCACCGGCGGCCTGCTGATCCGCGAGCTGAAGCTCCTCGAGAAGTACCTGCCGCGGGACGGCAAGTACCGGGACGCGACCTACGACATCCAGTGGCGCAACTTCACCAGCGGCGCGCCGCTGACCAACGAGATGGTGGCGGGCAAGCTCGATCTCGGGGCGATGGCCGACTTCCCCGGCTCGCTGAACGGCTACGCCTTCGCCAAGGCCGGGCGCCGCTCGCTGTTCATCTCAGTGCTCTCCGGCAGCGTGCGCGGCAGCGGCAACGGCATCGTCGTGCCGAGGGAGTCGCCAGTGCAGTCGCTGGCCGAACTCAAGGGCAAGACAATCTCGGTGCCGTTCGCCTCGACCTCGCACGGGCTGCTCCTGCGGGCGGTCAAAGCGCAGGGCTGGGAGCCGGGCCGCGACGTCACCATCATCACCCAGGCGCCGGAGGTGGCGGGTGCCGCGCTTCTCGCCAACAAGATCGAGGCGCATGCCGACTTCGTGCCCTTCGCCGAGCTGTTCCCCTGGCGGGGCTTTGCCCGCAAGATCTACGACGGCGCCCAGGCCAACGCCCCGACCTTCCACGGCGCTCTGGCCGACGGCGACTACGCCGAGAAGTATCCGGAGATCGTCACCGCGTATCTGCGCGCGGCGATCGAGGCGGACCGGCTGATCGCTGCCGAGCCGGAAAAGTACTCCGAACTGATCGAGCGGGTGACGGGCATCGAGGCGGAGGTCGCCTACCTGTTCCACGGGCCGCTGGGCCTTCAAACCCGGGATCTCACCTGGAAGCCCGAATACCGGCAGGCGGTGAAGACCTCGTTCGAGACGCTGAAGCTCCTGAAGAAGGCCGATTCCGACATCGACCTCGACCGCTTCGTCGAGGACCGCTTCGTCCGCGCGGCCACGACGCAAGCCGGCCTCGACTACGACGCGCGGCTGAAGGACTACGCGCCGCTGCCGCTCACGGCCAACGACGCCGCCTCCGGCCAGCTGATCACCGATCCCTCCCGCGTGGCGCAGCTCTGGATCCGCGGCGAGGACCATGTCCGCCACTACGCCTCGCCCGAGGCGGCGCTCGGCGCTCTCGGCGCGCTCGAAGGCCAGGGCCGCGAGGCGCGCGCCTTCTACGCGCAGGACCGGGGCAGCGGGATCAAGCTGTTCGCCAACCAAGCCTGGTTCGTGCGTGACGCGAAAGGCGGCCTCAGCGCCTTCCTACTCAAGGGCGATGCGCAGGCCCACGCCGCGGCGCAAGGCGGCGAGGTGCTCGACTTCGCCGCTGCCCGGAGCGGCACCGCGCGGCTCCCGGCGCGAGAGGCCGCCCGGTGAGCGCGTCGGCGATCGAGACGGCGCCCCCGATCCGCGCCCAGCGCGGACGGGCGGTCCGGGCGATGGTCCTGGGGGCGCTGCCGCGAAAACTCCCGTTCGAGCGCTTGGCGCTGCGCGGGGCCGCCCTGGGCTTGAGCCTGCTCGCGTGGCACGTCGCGGCGAGCAGCCGGCTCGACCTCGGCCTCGTCACCTTCCGCAACGTGCCGACTCCGGCGGCGGCGGCGCAGGCAGCCTGGGCGTTGCTCCACGCGCCCGCACTCCCGACCCATCTCGGGGCAAGCCTAGTCCGGGTGCTGTCGGGCTTCCTCGCCGCGCTCGGTGTTGGCGTCGCCCTCGGTCTCGCCATCGGCCGCTCGCGGCTCGCCCGCGACCTGCTGCTGCCGCCGCTCGAAGTGCTGCGCCCGATCCCGGCAGTGGCCTGGATCCCACTTGCGATCCTGATGTTCCCCTCCTCCGAGGTCTCGATGGCCTTCATTACCTTCACGGGCGCGCTGTTCCCGATCCTCCTCAACACCGTGCACGGGGTGGAATCGGTGCATCCGCGCCTCGTGGCCGCCGCCCGCAGCCTCGGCGCGGGCGATGCCGCGATCCTACGCGAGGTGATCCTGCCCGGCGCCACGCCCAGCATCGTGACGGGCGCGGCGATCGGCATGGGCACCGCGTGGTTCTGCCTCGTGACCGCCGAGATGATCTCCGGCCAGTACGGGATCGGCTACTTCACCTGGGAGTCCTACACGCTGCAGAACTACGACGACATCGTCGTCGGCATGCTGCTGATCGGCGTCCTGGGGATGGGATCGAGTCTCGTCGTGCGCTGGCTCGGCGCCCGGGCGACGCCGTGGGTCGGCGCGGGGAGCCAGCGATGAGCGCGGGAACGGCACTGGCGGACCTCCAGGCCGGCAACGATCCTCATGCCGACGGCCAGGTTGCGATCCGGGACGGCGCGATCCGGCTCGGGCGGGGCGATGCCGCCTTCGATGTCGTGGAGGACATCGCCCTCGACATTCCAGGCCGCCAGTTCGTCTGCATTCTCGGACCCTCGGGCTGCGGGAAATCGACCCTGCTCGGCGCGGTGGCAGGCCACCTCGCCCTGTCGCGCGGCAGCGTCACCCTCGACGGGCGGCCGATCGCGGGGCCGCACCCGGACCGCGGCATCGTCTTCCAGCAGCACACCCTGTTCCCCTGGCTCAGCGTCCTCGACAACGTCGCCTTCGGCTTGAAGATGAGGGGCGTTGGCGGGCGCGAGCGCCGGGCGCGCGCCCGGGCACTGCTGGCGCAGGTCGGCCTGTCCGACTTCGCCGCGCGCTACCCCGCCGAGCTGTCCGGGGGCATGCAGCAGCGGGTGGAGATCGCCCGTGCCCTCATCAACTGCCCCCGCGTCCTGCTGATGGACGAGCCCTTCGGCGCACTCGACGCGCAGACGCGGCTGACGATGCAGGAGTTGCTCCTCGACATCTGGACACGGCATCGCACCACGATCCTGTTCGTCACGCACGACATCGACGAGGCCCTATTCCTCGCCGACAGGCTCATCGTCATGACGCCGCGCCCGGGGCGCATCCTCGACGACATCCCCCTCGATTTCGGCCGGCCCCGGGATCGCGGCCTGATCACCGATCCGCGCTTCACGGCGATCAAGCAGCGCTGTCTCACACTCCTCCAGGGTGCGCCCGGCGGGGTGCCGCTCGCGCGGCTGAGCCCGATCGGGGTATGAACCGCTCCGATCCCACGCAATGAAGGATCGGCCGGCCTCAAACCGGTCGCACACCGTTGGTGCCGCCCGTGACCATCCAGGCTTCCTCGACGCCGACCGTCGAGTACTACTTCAGCTTCCTCTCGCTGTGGTCCTATGTCGGGAGCCGCGCCTTCCGCGCGCTCACGGAGCGCACCGGCGCGGAGATCGTCTACAAGCCGGTCGATCTAATGGCCGTCTTCGCGGCCGGCGGCGGCAAGCCCGTCAAGGAGCGGCCCCTGCAGCGGCAGGCCTACCGTCTCGTCGAGATGCAGCGCTGGCGCCGCATCCGCGGCATCCCGCTGGTGTTGCACCCGAAGTTCTATCCGGCCGATCCCTCGCTCGCCCACCGCGTCCTGCTCGCCGCCCTCGACGAGGGCCGCGCGGTCGCCGACTTCGTCCATGCGGGCCTCAGCGCCGTCTGGGCGGACGAACTCGACATCGCCGATCCCGGCACGATCGTCGGCCTCGCTGAGGACGCCGGGCTCGACGGCGAGCGGCTGCTTGCCCGGGCCGACGAGCCCGCTCACCGCGCGACGGAGGCAGCGCTGACCCGTGAGGCGATCGGGCGGCAGGTGTTCGGGGCGCCGTTCTATTTCTATCGCGACGAGCCGTTCTGGGGTCAGGACCGGCTCGACCTGATGGAGGCGGCGATCTCGGGCTCCGAGGCACCGATCCCGTCGCCGGACCTCTCCGCCTCGGGCTGAGCTCGGGTCTGCCCGAGCAGGGCGTTGAGAAGAATGGCCGCGATCGCAGTGAGCAGGATCGGGTCCTTGACGATCGGCGAGAGCGCGTCCGGCACGGCCCGGAAGAAGAGCGGCTGCACGATCGGGATCAAGCCGATCCCCAACGAGGCGGCGATGATGAGCGCGTCGCGGCTGCCCGCCCGGGCGTAATCGACCTGGGCCAGGATGCGGATGCCGGTCGCCGCCACCATGCCGAACATCACCAGGGCCGCCCCGCCGAGCACCGGCTGCGGGATCGAGGCCGCGAGATAGGCGACCTTCGGCACGAGGCCGAGCAACAGCATGATCGCGCCGGCCGCCGCGCAGACCCAGCGGCTGTGCACGCCGGTGAGCCCGACGAGGCCGACATTCTGCGAGTAGGACAGGTAGGGGAAGGTGTTGAGCAGGCCGCCGATCAGCGTACCGAGCGCGTCGGCGCGCAGGCCCCGCCGGATGTCCTCCGTCCCGACCTTTCGCCCGGTCATGACGCCGAGCGCCAGGAACATGCCGGTCGCCTCGATGAAGACGATGGTCATCACGAGGCACAGGATCAGGCAGGGCACGAGGTGGAATGTGGGCGCCCCGAACTGCAGCGGCAGCACCACCCGCAGCCACGGTTCGGCGCCGAGGCCTTCGAAGCTCGTCCAGCCGAGCGCCAGGGTGACGCCGTAGCCGAGCGCGATTCCGAGAAGCACGGCGATGCGACCGACGAAGCCCGGACCGAACCGGGCGATCAGGAGCGTCGCGACGAGGACACCGGCCGCCACCGCGACCGTTCCGGGAGCGCCGAAACCGGCGCTCCCGGCGCCCCCGCCCGCCCAGCCGACGGCGACGCGGGTGAGCGCGATGCCAATCATCAGGAGGATCGTGCCGGTCACGACCGGCGGGAAGAACCGCATCACCCGACCGATGAAGGGCGTGACGAGAAGCCCGTAGAGGCCGCCGACGATCACCGCGCCGTAGATGCCGGTGAGCCCGACCCCGGGCATCGCCGCGATGGCGAGAAGTGGCTGGATCGCCACCGCGGTCACACCCATGATGACGGGGAGCCGAATGCCGAACGGGCCGATGCCCCCGGTCTGGATCAGCGTAGCGATGCCGCAGGCGAACAGGTCGGCGTTGATGAGGAGCGCGATCTGATCCTTGGGCAACTGAAGCGCCCCGCCGACGATGAGCGGGACCGCGATGGCGTTGGCGTACATGACGAGCACGTGCTGGAGCCCCAGCACGAACAGGCGCGGCGCGGGCGGCACCGCATCGACGCTGTCACCGACCTCGCCGCCGGGAATCGGCTCGACCGGCCTCATCCCCGCACCCGCGGAAACACCTGCTCGGCGAAGCGGGCCATCTCCGCCTCAAATGGCTGGAACTGCAGCATGAACAGCTCGATCCCGGCTGCGTGGAAGGCGCGGATGCGATCCGCTACGGTATTGTAGCTGCCGACGAGCCCGGCCGCCGTGCCGCCGTTGGTGCCGACATGGTGCGAGGCCGCCGCGTCGGTCTTGGCGAACATCACGCTCGCGACATCCGTGCGCGCTCGGGTCTCGTTCCGAAGTGCCTCGTCGCGGCGGCTCAGGCTCAGCAGGCGCGCGAACTCGGCCTCCGCCTCCCCGTCGGTCTCACGGGCGATCACGAAGGCCGAAAGGCCGTAACGCAGCCGGCCCACCGCCGCCGGGCGGTGGGCCACGTCGGCGATGAGGTCTGCGACCGCTGCGATCGGCTGTCCGTTGATGAACCAGACGTCGCCGTGATCGGCGACCAGCGCGCGGGCCGGCTCGGACTCGCCGCCGACATAGATGGTCGGCCGCGCCCGGTAGGTGCCGGCCGGTTTGAGCTGATAGTCCTCGACGCGGAAATGCCGGCCCTCGAAACGGACCCGCTCGCCCCGCAGCAGCCGGTCGACGAGGTCGATCCATTCGCGGCCGTAGGCGTAGCGCTCATCATGGGCCGGAAACGGCAGGCCGGCCCGCTCGAATTCGGCGCGGTTCCAGGCGTTGACGAGGTTGAGACTGAAGCGTCCCTGGCTCACGTGCTCGATCTGCAGCGCCATCTTGGCGAGCACGATCGGATGGTAGAGCCCCGGCTTGATCGCCGCGATGAGTTCGATCCGCTGGGTCAGCGCCGCGAGGGCGGCCGAGGCCGTCCAGGCCTCCAGCTGGTCGCGGGTCTCGTCGTAGGGGTTCACCGTGTGCTGGGCGACGAGGACGGAATCGTAGCCGAGGCGTTCAGCCGCGAGCACGAGGGCGCGATTGCGCGCCCAGGAGGCGTCGTGCGGCTCGTCCGGATCGTGGCGGGCGGCGCGGGAGCCGTGGACCGGGGCCCAGACGCCGAAGCGGAGCGGATGGCTCATCGGCTCACCCCCGTCCGGCCGGCGGTTGCCAGAGCCGCACGGCGGTGGCGTCGAGCCGGCGCGGGATCAGCCCGGCTTCCAGAAAGGTGTCGGCGATAGCCTGCTGCTCGGAGAGCGCGGCCCGGTCGACCGCCCGCACGGCGTAGGAGCGCCGCTCGTTGACCTTGGCGACGACCTCCGGCGGCAGGTCGCCCCAGATCGGCGCAAGGAGGGACACGGCCGCCGACGGGTTGGCCTTGACCCATTGCCCCGCCTCGGCCAGCGCGGCGAAGACGGTCGCCACCACCTCCGGCTGCTCTGCGGCGAAGCTGTCATTGACCGTGTAGTAGCGATTGTAGCTCGACAGGCCGGTGGCGTCGGCGAGCACCCGCACCGGGCGCTTGGCCTGGACGATGGCGAGGAACGGGTCCCAGATCGCCCACGCCTCGATCCCGCCCCGCTCGAACGCGGCGAGCCCGTCGGGCGCCTCCAGATAGGCCGGGCGGATGTCGGCGAAGCGCAGTCCCTCGCGCCTCAGCGCGCCCGCGAGGATGAAGTGGCAGCCCGATCCCTTCGAGACGCCGACCGTGCGGCCCTTGAGATCGGCGAGCGTGCGGATCGGCGACTCGTCGGGGACGATGATCGCCTCGGCCCGCGGCGAGGCGCCCTCCATGGCGTAGAAAGTCAAGGCTGCGCCCGCCGACTGAGTGAAGACCGGCACCGCGTCGGCCACGTCCGCGTGGAGGTCGACCGCGCCAGTGTTCATCGGTTCGAGAACCTTGGTGAAGAGGTGCCAGCTCACGCCGAAACCCTGCCGGCCGAGCCGTTCCTCCAGAGTGCCCCGCGCCTTCAGGACGGTGAGGAGGGTCGAGGAGCGCTGGTAGCTGAACTTCACCGTCCGGCCGGCGCGGGCTGGGCCGGATCGGCCCAAGGCGAGGCCGGTCGCGAGGCCGGCGGCCAGCGCGCCGGTGACGTGGCGTCGAGTCAGGGTCATCGGGCTTCCGTACGCTCGGCGGGGCGGAGTGCTGGGTTCGGGGGCGGGACGTCGGGCCGCGGGTCGGCGGTGAAGCCGTCGCGGTTCGGCATGGCGACCCGTGGCAGGGACGCGGCGTCGAGGCTCGCCTCCTCCGGCAGCAGGCCGTTGAGATGCAGCACGTAGGCGCTGACCGCGTAGATCTCGTTCGCGGTGAGCGATTGCGGCGCGTCGAACGGCATAGCCCGGCGCACGTAGTCGAACAGGGTCGTGGCGTAGGGCCAGAAGCTGCCGACCGTGCGCAGGGGCTTGGCGCTCGCGAGGCTGCCCTGGCCGCCGGCCAGAGCCTCCGCGGCTGCCCCCTCGCCGCGGGCGCCGTGGCATGCGGCGCAGCGCGCCGCGTAGAGGCTCGCGCCATCGCGCACGCTGCCGTGGCCGGGCGGCAAGCCCTGGCCATCGGGACGCACGTCGATGTCCCAGGCCGCGATGGTTTCCGAAGTGGCCGAGCGGCCGATGCCGAGCGGCTCGGCGGCGGCGGCCCCGGTGAGAGCGAGGCTCAGGACGAGCGGAAGGAGCGCCTCACGCTGCATAGGTCACTGCTCCGTCCGGCCCGATGCTCCAGCCGAACACCGCGTTGTTGTGATAGAAGGAGCGGGTGCCGCGCACTGCGACGAGAGCCTCGCGCGATGGCTGCACGTAGCCGGTCTCGTCCCGCGCCCGGCTCAGGAGCTGCGCCGGCCCGCCCTCCCAGCGCCAGGGCAGGCGGAAGCGGGTGAAGCAGCGCGGCAGCACCGGTCCTTCCAGGCGCGCCTCCCGCCAAGAGGCGCCGCCATCGGTCGAGACCTCGACGCCCGCGATCCGTCCGCGCCCGGTCCAGGCGAGCCCGCGGATCTCGTGGAAGCCGGGCTCCCGAAGCCGCTGGCCGCCCGACGGCGCAGTGATGACGGATTTGGCCTCCATCACGAAGGTGAACTGGCGCGCGCTGCCATCCGGCATCAGGTCGGTGTATTTTGAGGTCTCCTCGCGGGTCTGGAACGGGCGGTCGCCGACCTTGATGCGGCGCAGCCACTTGATGCTGAGGTTGCCCTCCAGGCCCGGCAGGAACAGCCGCAAGGGATAGCCCTGCTCCGGGCGCAGCCGCTCGCCGTTCTGGGCGTAGGCGAGGATCGCCCCGTCGAGCGCGTCCAGGGGAACCGAGCGGGTCATGGCGCAGGCATCCGCCCCCTCCGCCAGGATCCAGGCCGCCCCCGGCTTCAGGCCGGCCTCGGCCAGCAAGGTTGAGAGCTCGACGCCGGTCCACTCGGCGCAGGAGATCAGGCCATGACTGTCCTGCACCGTCCAGTCGGGCTTGGCCCCGAGCCAGGGCGTGTTGCCCGAGCATTCGAGGACATGCAGCCGCGAGACCGCGGGGAAACGGACGATGTCGTCCATCGTCAGGGTCAGCGGGCGCTCGACGAGGCCGTGCACGGCGAGGCGGTGCCGATCCGGGTCGATCGCCGGAATGCCGGCGTGGTGGCGCTCGAAATGCAGGCCGTTCGGCGTCAGGATGCCGTGCAGACCCTGGAGCGGCGTCACCGTGGACGAGGCCCCGGGGAAGCGCGGCGGCAGCCGCGGATAGCGCGCGAGCGTCTCATTCGGGGCGGGCCGGCCGTAGCCGGGGGCGGTGGCGCCCTGCTCGCGGGTCCAAGGCGGCACGTCGAGGGGGCTCGCCTCCGCGAGCGCCCCGGTGGCGACGCCCGCTCCGGCAAGCGAGCCGGCCATGCGCAGGAAGCCGCGCCGGTTCTCCATCCGCTTGCCCATGCTACTTCGCGCTCGCCTCGGCCTGGGCCGCCTCGAAGAAGCGGGCGTCGAACAGTCCGTCCGTGGGCGGGGTCTTCTCGTTGATGCCGAGGGTGGTCTGGAAGGACAGCATCGCGCCTGTCGCCGCGACGATGCTGCGCGGATCGGCGACGTACTGGGTCGCGGGCGAGGTGAGCGCGTTGCGCAAGGTGGCGGCGCTGACGATGCCTTTGCCGAGCGCCGCCTCGACCGCCGGGAGCGCCCGTTCCGGCTCGCGCTTGAGTAGATCGACGGCCCGCACGATCGCCGGGACGAGCGTGCGCACGGCCTCCGGATTCTGCTCGAGGAAGGCGCCGCGCACCGCCACCACCGTTCCGGGCTGGCCCGGGAAGAGGTCGTTGCCGCCCGCGACTAGGCGGATCTGCGGGTTGCGCTCGCGGATGATGCTGAGGCCCGGCTCGCGCACCGTCGCGGCCTCGACCGCCCCGGCCAGGATCGCCTGCTGGGCCGCGTCGATGCCGAGCGTCACGATCTGCACGTCGGCCGGATCGACCTTGTGCACCTCGCGCAGCCAGTAGGACAGGTTGGTGTAGGGGATCGAGCCGAGCGGCTGGGTCGCGATCTTGGCGGGCCGTCCGTTCTCCTCGCGGAACCGCCGGAAGGCCGCCGCCGGCGCCGTGCCGTCGGTGAGCGGGCCGGCGAGCTTGGTGCCGGCCACGAGCACGTTCTCGCCGACCGCGGTGGCCGCCACCACCCGCAGATCGACACTCCGGGTCCGGCCGATCGCCACCGGCGTGATCCCGGCGACGTAGACATCGAGCGTCCCGCTCGCCGCCGCTTGCACGGCATTCGGCCCGGAATCGAACAGCGTCACCGCGGGCTTCAGGCCGCCGGCGCCGAGCCAGCCTTCCCGCTCCGCCACGAACAAAGGTGCCGCGCCGAGCACAGGAATCGCCCCGATCCGCAAGGGCAGCGGCTGCGTCTGCGCCTTCGCCGCGCAGGTCCCGAGAGTCACGAAGAGAAGAATCGCCCACCAGATGGATCGAGACAACATGATCGTTCTTTTATTTAGAGAAGAAAGATAAGATCTATTCAGATCTATCTGCATTATGGACAGTTTAATCGAGCGCGCAAGACATGACATGAAATGGAGGCTATAGCCCGGTGGCAAGACGGTACGTTGCGAAGGAATGATCGGCGATGCAGGACAAGACCGAGGGCCGGGCGCGGCTGGGCGAGCACGTCGCGCCGACCGGGCTCTACGAGGCGATCAAGGCGCGTCCCTTCCTCGGCAGCATCCATTGCAGCCACGACCGGCTGGTGGCGGGCAGCTGGCACGAGATCGTGCTGACCTACGAGGTCGGCGCCTGCGGCATCGCCGACGGGGCCACCTTCAAGGCGACCTTCAAGTTCTACTCCGACTGGGCCCTGTTCCAGACCGCGGAGCCGGGCGCGGCCAACTACGTCAGCGCGGAGTACGAGGCCGGCCCGCTGGTGCCGGGGCAGTCGCCCGCCACCGTGCAGTCGCTGAGCGTGCGCTTCGACCAGAAGGGCCACGAGCGCCCGTTCCAGAAGGCGGTGATCGTCGACGTGGTCGACGGCTATCTCAACGCCGGCGACCGCATCGTCATCCGGCTTGGTGACCGGCGCGCCGGGGGCCCCGGCACCCGCGTCCAGACCTTCGTCGAGGACGGCTTCCGCTTCCGCTGCTACGTCGATCCGCTCGGCACCTCCCGCTACGTCGCGGTGCCGGGCGATCCGGCCATCGCGATCGTCGCGGGACCGCCGGCGCGGATCCAGCTCGGCGCTCCCCGCTTCGTGGCCGAGGGCGTCGCGCCGCCCCTGACGCTGGCCCTGCTCGACCGCTGGGGCAACGTCGCCCGCGACCTCGGCGGGTCCGTCGAGATCGCGGCATCACAGGACGGCGGTGAGGCGTACCGGCGCGACCACGCCGTGCCGGATGCGGGCTGGGCGGTGCTGCGGGTCGAGGATCTGCCGCCGGCTTCGGGCGAACTGCACATCGCCGTCGCGCGTCCCGGCGCCCGCGACGTCGCACCGGGCGAGGCCTTCGTCACGGGCCTTCCCGACGCGCCGGTTCCGCGCGCGCTCTACGGCGACCTCCACGTCCACGCCCACGATACGGTCGGCACCAACAGCCCGACCTACAACGCGGCCTATGCCCGCGACGTGGCCGGCGTCGACGTCTACGGCTACACCGCCAACGACTTCCAGATCACCGACGAGGGCTGGCGCGAGGGCGTGGCGGTGACCGCCGGCTTCGACGCGCCGGGGCGCTTCGTCGCCTATTCGGTGCAGGAATGGTGCGGCAGCTCGACCGCGGGCGGCGACCATCAGGTGCTGTTCCTCGGCGACGATCCCCCCGGCTTTCCCTTCAACGAGCGGGGAGAGCACAACCGCACCTTCCTCTGGAACGAGAGCATGGGCGGCACGGGGGTCGAGGTCGGACGCTGGCCGGTCGAGGATCTCTGGGCGGCCTACGCGCACGATCCCGAACATCACCTCGTCATCCCGCATGTCGGCGGACGCCGCTACATCCCGGACTGGCACCATCCCGAGCTGGAGCGGCTGGTCGAGATCGCCTCGGCCTGGGGCCAGTTCGACTGGCTCTACCGGGACGTGATCGCCCGCGGCTACCAGCTCGGCGTCTGCGCCAACGGCGACGAACATCGCGGACGGCCCGGGGGCGGCGCGCCGGGTGTGCAGGTGTTCGGGGTGCGCGGCGGCCTGACCGGCATCCTCGCCGACACGCTCGACCGCCGCGCGGTCGGCCGGGCGCTCCGAGCGCGCCACACCTTCGCGACCACGGGTGAGCGCAGCGCGCTGCTCGTGCGCTGCGGCCTGCATCGCCAGGGCGACGCCTTCGTCCACGAGGGGCCGGCGCGGCTCGACTACCGCTTCCTCGGCGAGGCCGGATGGGAGGCATTGACCGCCCACGACCACAGCGGCGAGATCTGGCGGCGCGACTTCCACGCCGAACTCGGTTTCTCGGAGCGCTTGGTGCGCCTGCGCTTCGGCGGCGCGCGCATCCGCGACCGCTACCGCTGGGCCGCCTGGGAGGGCCGCATCCGCATTCTCAACGGCACGATCCGCCGGGTCACGCCCCAGGGCTTCGAGCATGCCGAGGAGACTGCGTGGCGCGCAGGCCCGACCGAGATCGCCTTCCGCTCCGAGACCTACGGCGACAGCGACACCATCGAGATCGATATCGGCGACCTTGGCGCCTGCCGCATTCTCGTCGAGGGGACGATCGGCGGCTTCGTGAAGGTCGGCGACCCTCGCCGGCCCGCGCCCTTCGTCCATGCCCCAGACTTCTCCTGGGAGATCACCGGCCGCGACTTGATCGAGGCCGGCGCGCTGCGGCGCGATCTCGGCGGGGCCGGGCTGTTCCTGGCACTGGAGCGCCTGACGGAGCAGCCGCTGCCGCGGGATCTGGCCGGCCATATCGTGGTCGAGCCGGACAACGCCGCGTTCGGCTTCCGGCCGGTCTACTTCTCGGGCCGCCAGCGCGACGGCAGCCGCGTCTGGTCCTCGGCGCAGTTCATCACCTTCGCGAACAGGCAAGGAGCGCGGAAAAGTGCGACCGGATGGCCGTCGATGGCTGATGATCGGCCGTCGGAGCTTCGGTGAGGACGACGCGTGCCTGAGACCGGGAGAACGGTGTTCCCTCCCATGTCGAGGCGCAGGAAGTCTACTCCTCCGGATCACTGACCGGAGAGCCGTGATTTCCAAAAGTGCGACCCAACGCAAGTAATCGAGCCGTTCGTGTTGAGCTCAGGCCAAGAATTGCCGATTCCATGGACAGGCCGCAGCCCGAGGCCGCACTCGCGGTCCGGTTCGGCGGCGGGCAGCGGAGGATGACCGGACGATGTCGCAGATCGATGCGGGCTGGGGTGCCGGTCCGAGCGGGCGCTACGAGGATCTCGCGGCAGGCTTCAGGCCGGTCTTCGTCGAGATCCGCGCCACCGCCGTCGGGCGGGACGCCGAACGCCGACTGCCCCATGCCGAAATCGGCTGGCTGAGGGAAGCGCGATTCACCGCGCTGCGCCTGCCGCTTCAGGCGGGAGGACACGGCGCGAGCCTGCCGGAACTCTTCAACCTATTGATCGAGCTGTCGGCGGCAGATTCCAACGTCACCAACGCCCTGCGCGCCCATTTCGGCTTCACCGAGGATGTGCTGACCGCTGCCTCGCCCGAGTGGCGCGCCCGCTGGACCGCCCGGCTCGCCGTGGGCGAGACGGTCGGCAGCGGCGTGTCCGAGACCGGACCGGCCAAGGTCGGGCAGTTCGACACGGTGCTGCGCCGACGCGGCGACGAGCGGGTGGTGGATGGCCAAAAGTTCTACACGACGGGCGCATTGTTCGCCGACTGGATCCACCTCTCGGCCCAGGACGAGGCGGGCGCGCCAGTGGTCGCCGCGGTGCCGACCCGCGCGCCCGGCGTCACGATCAAGGACGATTGGGACGGCTTCGGACAGGCGCTCACCGCGAGCGGCACCGCGCGCTTCGACGGCGTCGTGCTCGCGCCGGAGCTGATCAAGCCGGAAACCGTGCGCTTCCCTTACGCCATGGCCTTCTTCCAGCTCGTGCATCTGGCCACGCTGGCGGGGATCGGCCGGGCGGCAGCGGAGGACGCGGCCGGGCTCGTCGCGGCCCGCGCCCGGGTCTACAGCCACGGCAATGCCGGGCGCCCTGCCGACGACCCGCAGGTCCAGGCGGTGGTGGGCCGGGTGCGCGGCAACGCCTATGCCGCGGGTGCCATCGTGCTGAAGGCGGCCGAGGGCGTCCAGCGCGCCGCCGAAGCGGCGCAAGGTCAAGGGCGGGCGGCGGCCGAGCCGGCCTGCGCCCTCGCCGACGTCGAGGTCAACCAAGCCGTGACCGTGGTGACGAACCTCGTCCTGGAGGCGACGACCGTGCTGTTCGACGCGCTCGGCGCCTCCGCCACGAAGGCCGAGCACGGGCTCGACCGCCACTGGCGCAACGCCCGCACGCTGACCTCGCACAATCCGCGGATCTACCGCGAGCGCAGTGTCGGCGATTTCGCGATCAACGGCACCCGGCCGCCCCGCGAGTATCGCGTCGGAACGGCCTGAGGTGCCTGCCAAGTCCCGCCGCGACTGGATGCGTCTAGGTGCCTTCCTTTGTCTGGGCAGCCGTCACGTCGCCGCCTGGCGCCGCCCCTCGTCGCAGGTCGATGCCGGCCTCAACGCCGCGCTTCACCGGCACTCGCCCGAACGGCGGGGGCGGGCTTTAACCCGCTGTTCCTGGCGGATAGAGTCAGCATCCGCGGCGACGACCTCGACGCCCTGAGCCGCACCGCGATCCGCTACATCGGTCAGTTCGAGCCGCCGGCGTTGCTTTCCTAACCTCGCGGCGGCGGCCGAGCGGATCGGCCTCGTGGCGATCGCTCGACCGCCTATATGGAACCCTTGACTTGGTCCCGTTGTGCGATGCGGGTGACGCCTAATCCATGTCAACGAGGCACAAGCCTCCTCTGTCACTTGAAGCGGACATTTTACGTCATAATTGCGAGGGTCCGCTGCTGGCGCGAGGCCGTCATTCAGCGCGTAGATGCTGAACAGCAGCATCCCACCCCATCCCGACTGGGCGCATTCAGGGCTCACCTAACGCGGCGAGCTTCAAGGGCGATGGCGTAGGCCCATCGTCTGGGACGAGCGGAGGCCGTTGAGCCGAGGGCATGGGGCTGCTGGAGACGGTGGCCCCACGTCCAAACACTGGATGCTGCGAGCGCCCGCGCGGCTTCTTTCGTGCGCCTGATTGCGATACCGGGCGGGATGCCACGCGCGTCTAGAGGGGGGGCGAGGAGGAAGCCGGGCCTCGCTCAATTGTCGAGAGGCTCTGAAACGATTTTTTGTTGGAGTATTTATCCATGTCGAAGTAGTCACTATGCACATAGCCGGCCACCGATGCTGTTCCGCTTGGCCATCAGCGGCGGCCTCTAATCTCAACCATCAGGACCAGTATGCAACGCAATCGCGTTCGGCGGACGTTCACCGTTGAAGCCAAGTCGAGCGGCCAAACCCGCCACGTTTCCATCCCATCTAAGCAGCCACGAGAGCCGCAAAAGCGGGCAGGTCGGACAGAAGCCACAACCCTGTGGCCTTCACTCGATGCCGCTGCGGTAGTTCCTCAGTCTGTCGCCGCGCCTGTTCAAACACACCGTCGCATCCTGCCGAGCCTTCTTGTTGCCGACGTGCCGGAGCTTGAATCAGAGCCTGCCATCAAGCCAGAAGAACTGCCCCGCGCTCGGGGCGTCTCGCGTCCCATCGAGGCAACCGAAGGCGCCCCACGTCGCCGTGGCAGACGCCGGAAGGTGATCGTAGAACAGGCCGCTGAGGTGGTTGAACAGCTTGCCCCGGAGCCTCCTGAGGCTGTGGTAGAGACCGTCACCGCCATCAGCCGACGCCGTTTAGACCGGACAGGGAGCGAGAAGCTACGCCTCGGGGAGCGGTGGAAGCGGCGCCTGCCAAGGGTTTGCTGGTAGCTTCGAGCGGGCAGGCCGCGACAAACTCCACCTACCCCAACGGGGCCTACTCAGCCCGCGCCGTAGCCACCCTTGGCGTTGTCCGTCGAGTGATCCGGCGACTGCTGATCATACCCGCCTGTCTGAGGGCCGGGCTTCTCACCTTCTACTGAGGCTGGTCCGGTCGGTCCCAAGTCCGGCTGCTCGTCGGGCTTGCTGCCCTCACCGAGCGGGCGACCGGGCGGCACCGAGCCGATGGCTTCTTCGTGAGCTTTCGGGTTGGTCATGACGCCTCCTCGTGGTGGAGGAAGGCGTCACTCGGTGGTGGGGTTCCTTGCTCTGATGGGATGTCCCGCCTCAAGCGTATCATCAGCGGCGTCGTCAGCGCCGTCTCCGATGATAAGGTCGTCGTCGCCTTCGGCATCGCTGTCACGATCCGCGTCAGCCTCCTCGCTCTCGACCTCATCGAGCGAGACGAGCTCGGCCACCGCCCACAGGTCGTCGGATACGAGAGCATCCATGCCACTCCACCCCGCTCACGCCGGGTTTGTCCCACGCTCTAAAGGGCGGACCAATCCGCTGGGGGAGGATCACTTTTCTCTCGCCCGTCAACGGACGGCTCGGCCTTGGTGCCGCCACCTCCACGTGGCAGGGTAACGAATGGTTAAGCATGTTTCCCCGCCCTGCGAGGTCAAGATCGATGACGCATGGGTATGCGTACCAGCAGATGAGGCGCACAAAGCCCACCGGGACAAACCAAAGCGGTGCCCCCGCTGTCACGGCCCGGTAATCACAGCGGGCAGTTACACGAGCGAACCCCGGATAAGCCTACAGCACCGCAAGCTGCATAGTGGCTGCCCCCTCGTGCCGCGCCACTTCAATGGTACGCCCTCTCCGCACCCTGAAGCCTTAGTGTAGGGCGTTCGAGTCTCACCGGACGGCTCAGTCACCTCAGCCTACTTGGCAATGACACCCAGACCACGGTGGTGCGCCCGGAGCAGAGCCCACCGGCTCCGCTTCGTTTCGCGTGACCAACCAGTTCCACGCTCACGCTTTTCAACCTCGACCCGCGCATCGTTCGGACCATAGACCGCGATCTTAGTCGTTGTTGCGCTACTAACGCGAAGAAATGCGGACTGGCGAGCGAGGTGTAACGACCGGCATAGATCTGAGAGCAGGATCACTGCCGCCCAGCATCACGGCTCTGAGTTCGTCGAGGCTGAAATCTGCCAGGTTGGCTGCCAGATCGGCGCGCACTCGCTCCAGCAAGGCCTCGTTGCTGGCGCCATGGACCATCGCATCGATCAGCACGTCAGCGTAGGCGCAACCCGTCCGCCCATCACAGCCAAGTTTTCGGATGGCGAAATCGGCCAATGCTTGGGCGCCAGCGCGGCGGTTCAGAAAGCGCCGTTCCTCGCCGATCACGAATAAAAGCTCTTCGGCGCGTTCTCTCTCCTCGAACGATCTGAGCATCTTCTCCCTCCATGACAGGTTGGCGGATGCGAGCGTGCGAAGATCTCAACATGCGACTAGTGGCGGCGAAAACCAAGAGAAATCGACTTTGCTGTTAGGACGGCCTCTGAAGCGTGGGAAGATTCTAATCATGGCCGTGCCACGACGACGTGAGTAGCCGGAATACTCACCCAAGAGACCTGCCAAGCCACCGGCGCTGCGCTGCTTGAGGGCATCAGAAGGACAGCCGCATGCCGCCGACGAAGTTGCGCGGGGCTCCCGCGAACACCGAGCCGGTGGTGTTGGCCAGGACGCCCGCTCCGTTCTGTAGGCCGGAGGCGGCGCTGATCGAGTTGGCGAGGTTCTGGGCCGAGGCGATGTAGGTCCTGTCGAAGACGTTCCGCGCCTCGAAGAACAGGTTCAGCCGCTTGGCGTAGCCGACGAGCTCCGTCGTGTAGTGCACGTTGAGGTTCAGGATGGCGTAGCCGGGCGCCTTCAGCAGGTTGGCGTTGTCGATGAAGAAGTCGTCCTGGAACACCGTTTCCACGTAGCCGCCCAGGCCCGCCAGAGGGCCAGTGGCCTGCTCGTAGCCCACGCGCGCCAGGAGCTGGTGAGCGGGCACGCCGGGGATGTGGTTGCCCGCCCGGTCGAAGCGCCTGGTCAGGCTGCCGGCGCTGAGCTGCTCGACGTACCTCGTGTAGATCTGGTCGTCGAAGGTATAAGCGGCGGTCGCGCGCCAGCCGGGCGCGAAGGCCCAGTCCGCCCCGACCTCGACACCGCGATGCTCGGAGCCTGGTGCGTTGAAGGTGTAGCTCAGGAGGCCGGCGCCGGGCGACTGCGTGACGAGCTCGTTGCGGAAGAACTCGTAGAAGCCGGTCACGCTGAAGCGGACGCCGGGCAGCGGCGTCCAGTCGGCACCGACGTCGAAACCGAGGTTTTCCTGGGTCTGAAGCTGTCCGTTGTTGCCCGGCACGCCAGCAGACGTGACGGTGAGGTTCGAGGCCGAGGGCGTGGCGTAGCCGGTCGCCACGCGCCCCCTGAACTGCCACTCAGTGTTGGGCCGGTAGAGCAGCGAGAGTTCCGGCGCGACGTTGAGGAAGCTGCGGTCGATGTTGGCCAGCGTGGTGGTGACGCCGCCGGCAGCCGGGAAGCCGTAGGTGATGTTGCGGCCGTTGATCGTCGTGTTCTCGGCGCTGATGCCGGCCACCGCAATCCACTGCTCGGAGAGCTGCAGCTCGATCCGCGCGCGCCCGCCGAGGTTGGCCTGGGTGGCCTCAAGGTCGGCAGTCAGGGCGCCGAGCCGCGCCCCGCCGTAGGGCGCGCGGTTGTAGGTCAGGCTGTGGCTGTCGAGGGTGTTGTAGGCGAGCGCGACGTAGCCGGTCGCCGGCAGGCCGAACAGGGCGCCGCGCCGAGTCACGTCGGTGAGGAAGTTGAAGCCCGGGAAGTCGCCGCGGCCCGAGCTCGTGTAGAAGGGCTGGTTGATCTGGCGGTCATCGAACACGAGCTGGGTACGCCAGGTCGTGAAGGCGTCGAAGTCGTGCTCCCAGCGACCGCCCACGATGGTGCGCCGGTCGCCGCGGAAGAACGCGCCCTCATCAGCGGTGACCGGCACGGTGGCGCCGTTCCGGCCGTTGAGGAGCAGGTTGTAGGACGCGCATCCGGGGGCCGCTGCGGCGGCCGTGGCGCAGCCGCGCTGGAAGGGGTTAAGGCGGAACTGGTTGAGCGAACCGCGGCCGGGCAGGTCGGTGGCGACCTCGTTGTTGATGATCTTCAGGGTGAAGCGGTCGTCCGGCGTCGGCGTGTAGGTGCCCAGGAAATTGATGGTCTGGGTGTCGAACGAATTGTGGCTGAGGAAGCCGTTGCTGCGCGTGTCGCTGGTGAACAGGCTGTACTCGAACGGGCCGCTAACCCCACCGAAGGTGGCGTAGTTGTTGAGGTAGCCAAAGCTGCCAGCATCGACGCCGTACTCGACGCCGTTGATCTCGGAGCCGCGGCGGGTGACGAAGTTCAGCGCGCCACCCGTGGCGAAGTTGCCGAAAAAGGGCGATTGGGGGCCGCGGAAGACATCGATGCGCGAGTAGGCACGCGGGTCGACGAGGTCGAAGCGCGAGGAGCCGTCCGCCTGGGTGACGGAAAAGCCATCCTCCAGCACGACCATGTTTCGCGAGACACCGGTGGCGCGGGCGTTGTTGCCGCGGATCGAGACGACGACATCGCGGGGTCCGTTGCCCTGACGCACGGTCACGCCGGGGCTGTTCCGCAGGATGTCGGCCACGCTCGTGGCGGCGCGGTTGTCGATGACGCCCTCCCGCCCGACGCTGGTGACGACCTCCCCCACCGGTCTGTCCAAGGGTGTTGGGGCGGAGACCGGCGGCAGGCTGGGCTTGGCGATACCGGCCGCCGCGGTCGGCGCACCACCGGAGCCGCCATTGCCCTCCGAGGTGACGGAGATCTCCTCCAAGGCGACAGCCTGGCCGCCTTGGGCCAGCGCGGCGGTGATAGCTAGCGGGCTAGCGGCCAGGATCAGGCTGAGCGCGCGGGCACGATGGCCGGAACGGCGGTGGGACATAACGGATGCTCGTCGGATGGCGGCAGGCGGATGCGACCGCTGCGACCGGGAAAGGAGAAGCGAAGGGTGCAGGGGCGGGGGCCTTCGGCCTCGGCCGCGTGGTCAGTGCGCTTGGCGCGGGCGCAGGGCCTGAAGGCCGAGGTCGATGAAGACCATGCCGAGGATTGCCAAACCGGTGAGCGGGAACAGTGCGCCGAGGCCGAGCACGATCATGGTTACGGTCGTGGCGACGCGCCGGTCGCGCGGCCAGGGCGGAACGCCGAGGCGGCCGGCGGGCCTGCGCTTCCACCACATCACCGCAGCCGTCACCGACAGCAGGATGGTGGCGAGGCAGAAGGCCAGCATCGCGAGTTGGTTGGCCCGGCCCCAGTGCTCGCCCTTGTGGATACCGATGCCGTACTGGATGACCCGGGCGACCCCGCCGAGGTCGTCGAAGCGCACATCGACGAGCGGCTTTCCCGTGTACTGGTCGAGCGAGATCATCCGCTGCCCGGCCACGTCCTTTGGGTAAGCTGCCGCGGCATAGACGCCGGTCTCACCAACCGGCAGGGAAATCTCGAAGCCGCGCGGCATCCCGAGACCGCGCAGGATCTCGACCGCGCGCGCAAGGCCGATGGACGTCGCCGAGCTCGGCTGCGAGACCGGGACCGGCGCGTCCTCCATCGCCCACCCGGTCGTGGTGAGCATCTCCTGCATCGGCACGTTCGAGACGGGCTTGTTGGCCCACAGCGCCCGCGGCTGGCCGACGCCGGCCTCGTTGGACAGGGTGCGTACCTGCTGGCCCCACCAGACCGACCACGGCAGGCCCGTCGCGGCGAGGAAGAACAGGCCGGCGCCGGCCACCAAGCCTGTGACGGCGTGGAGGTCGCGCCACCAGACGCGCTTGCGCGGCGTCCCACGAACACTGACGACGCCACCGCCCTGCCGGCGTGGCCACCAGAGGTAGGTGCCGGTGACCACGAGGATGATGGCGAAGCCGGCCACGACCTCGATGACGGCGTTCGCGAGCGTGCCGAAGTAGGCGAGGCTGTGTAGGCGCCGCACGACCATCATGAACTCGCCGTCGCGGTCGGTTCGGTCGAGCACGTCACCGTTGTAGGGGTTCAGGTAGACGAGGGTCCTGCGAGGACCCTCAGCCATCGTCGCCACGGCTGCGGCGGTCGGGTCGGCTGGGTCGGCAAGCGAGACCGGCACCCCCGTGGGCAGGGCCTCTGAGGCGTTGAAGAGGAGGACGTCCGGGCTGAGGGGCTGGCTCGCCTGCGCCGCCACCGTCGTCCGGTAGGCGAACAGGGTGCCGTTGATCTCGTCCTTGAAGAGGTAGAGCGAGCCCGTTGCGGAGAGCAGGATCAGGAAGGGCAGGCAGAGCAGGCCGGCGCAGAAGTGCCAGCGCCAGACGGCGCGGTAGACGGCGTCCTGCGCTGGGCGCGCGACGACGGCGGAAAACGCCGTCACGTCGCCCTGGAGAGACTGTGACATGGGAAAGGTCCGGGTCTGAGCGATCTGGGAAGCGGATCGGTCAGACGGCGGGCGGACCTCGTGGACTAACGGACTGGTCGGGAGGTGCGCGTGCTCGGACTATACCGGCGTCGCGCCACGGGGCGGAAGCCATCCGAGTCGGGGCCCATGCCACTGTCGCAAACGCCGACAGGAGCGGGTGGAGCAACTGCGCGGCTTGCACCGCCGTGCAACAGGTGTGGTGTTGGCACGCGGGCCCATGATCGCTCGGCACGGTCGAACCGTCGTGCTCGGCGCAGATCACACCGCCGACCGGGATGGAGGGCAACGTGACGAGGCCGCCAAGAAAGGCCTGCAGAAATAGCGCGTAAAGCGCGATCACGGCGATGATCGCGCGGCCTTGGATCGTCCGAGGCAGGCACCCGCGCATGACTGCACTTAAGGTTCGCCAGAAGTGCTGGTCAATCCACCGAGGAGGGATTTACCGGCGACCTCGCTTCCGAAAGCCAAGAGGTGTGGTGTTTGCGCCTAACCCTGCGGGGATCCGTCGAACCCGATCGACTGAACGGGCTACTGAACGCTGAGCTCGTGCTCCCAATCCACACCTCTAGGGTTCTGGACGCATCTAAGTGACTGGAAAACGCTTGTTTTTCCACACTCAAACTGGAGGTGGCTGAACGGGGGTGAAAGAGGTTTCTGATGCCGGCCGCCGGATTTTGGCCTGCCCCCATTGGGTGGCCCAGGCTTGAAGTTAGTGCATCGTCGGTCGTGTGACGATGGCGGGGCGAGCGGACGGAGCTGAGCCGCTCGGCCCTGCCGGCCAGATGACGACCTCTGGTGCGGGCGGCTGGTAGTCCAACGACGAGTGCGGCCGGATGCTGTTGTAGTGTATCCGCCACTGCTCGATCACGACGCTGGCCTCCTTGAGGGTGTAGAACACCTCGCCGTTGAGGAGTTCATCCGGCAGCTTCGCGTTGAAGCTCTCGCAATACCCGTTTTCCCATGGACTGCCCGGCTCGATGTAGGCGGTCTGCGAGCCAACCGCTGCGATCCAGTCCTGGACAGCTTTCGCGATGAACTCTGGGCCATTGTCTGACCGAATATGCCCGGGCACGCCGCGCAGGCTGAACAGATTCGAAAGAACATCGATCACGTCGTGCGCCTTCAGCTTGCGAGATGCACGGATGGCCAGGCACTCACGAGTGAACTCATCGATCACGTTCAGCATCCGGTACTTGCGACCGTTATGCGTGCGATGTTCGACGAAGTCGTAAGACCAGACGTGGTCGGGTCGCTCCGGCCGTAGGCGCACGCACGAGCCGTCGTTGAACCAGAGGCGGGCTCGCTTCAGCTGTCGCGCTGGGACCTTGAGACCCTCCCGCCGCCAGATCCGTTCAACCCGCTTCACGTTGACCGTCCAGCCATCGCGCCGGAGCAGCGCCGTGATCCGGCGGTACCCATAGCGCCCGTACTGGAGAGCCAGCGCGACGATGGCGGCTGTCAGGGCCGCCTCGTCTTCGACCACAACGGCGCACTTGCGCTGGGTCGAACGATGCTGGCCCAAGACACGGCAAGCGAAGCGTTCCGATACACCATGCTCGGCAACGACGTGGTCGACGCAAGCCCGGCGGTGAGCCGGGCTCAGAAGTTTCCCGAAGCCGCCTCCTTGAGGATCAGCTTCTCCAGGGTCAGGTCGGAGATCGCCCGGCGGAGGCGCTGGTTCTCCATCTCCAAGGACTTCAGCCGCTTGACCTGATCACCCTTCAGGCCGCCGTACTCGGAGCGCCAGCGGTAATACGTGACCTCGGTCACCTCGATGGACCGAATTGCTTCGGCGACCTTGCGGCCTTGAGCGACCAAAACATCGACTTGACGCAGCTTGGCGACGATCTCTTCAGCCGTATGCTTCTTCCGACGCATCAAAACATCCTCCACATGGCACAAGGCCATACCACGGGGAGGACCACTTTCCAGGGGGCAGGCCAAGGGCGCGACCCCGTCCGGCTCGGCCGCGGTGAGGTTTCGCTTCAGACCCGGTGAGCATTCGGGCCCGCACCTCGGTCATGCGGCCGCCATCACCGACGCCGACTGGCGCAGCCTTCCGCGACCTCCTGCACCGTCGCCTCTCCGCGATGCGGTTGCGCACGGTGCGGAGTTAGATGTCTTGTTCTCGGCCGAGACGAGATATCCTGCGCACAATCGCAACAACCTCAAGGCGCATGTGATCATCCTCAAGTGCGTTGAAGTCACGTAGGAGATCGATGGCACCATCGGAGCGTAGGAAAACGAACGCCTCGCCCTGCTCCGCCCCAGCGCCTTCCTCGTCGTCATCGAAGAAAGTCGAGACAGGTACATCGAGGACGCGAGCGATCTCGCTCAGGCGGCTGGCACCAACACGGTTCGAGCCATTCTCATACTTCTGGACCTGCTGGAAGGTGACGCCGATGGAACTGCCGAGTGCGGTCTGCGAGAGGCTCTTCGATCTGCGCAAAATCTGGATGCGCTGGCCGACGATACGGTCTTGCTCAGTCGCCCGCTTCGGCTTTGCGCTTGGAGTGTCCATGGCTTCAGGCCCTGTCAGGGAGAACGATAGGGCATGCACCCCGCCGGAAGCCCACAGCAACCGCCGCGCTAGCATTTTGGTTGCAGAGACCAGAGGCGCCGCAGCATCTCGGCCAGATGACCATCAACCCCGCGGCGCCCGCCAGCCGGCCGCTTTAGCCTCGTCCTGCGAGCAGAACAGGCGCTCGCCAGCGCGGTCGTTGATGCGGGTGCGCTCGTAGTCGCGCGAGCCGGGTAGGTGGTAGATCCGCTCGCCACTGGCTGAGATGTTGCCCTTGATGTTGCAGCCGCTCGCCTTGCTTGGCGGCGTGACAGTCTCAGGCCTCGAGCGTTCACCGCCGGCACGCTTCGCGCGCCGCCAATCGGATGGATCCTGGAAAGTGCCCGCCCAGACGCCGTGCCGGAGCGCCTTTGCCGTGAGTTCAGCGTTGACGTACTCATCGGTGTAGCGCCGGTATGCAACAGCGTGTCCCTGCCCGACCATCCAGGCGTTCAGGTCTTCCGCATCGGCACGGCAGATGGCGACGACGCGGCCGTAGCGGTCGGTCTCGCGCGGATCACATGTCACGAGGCGTTTCCCGATGTGATCGGCGAGAGCCAGGGCAGCCGCCTGTCCGCAGCGGTAGTCCTTGCCAGTGGCGTCCTTGCAGATCTGCGCGCTTTCCAGCGCGTCGATACCGTGCAGGCGGATGCGCGTCCCCCGGACGTCTAGCGTGTCGCCATCGATAACTGAGGCTCGGCCAACGAACGGCTCAGCGTGGGCTGGCGTGGCGAGAAGCAGGACGAGGAGCCAGGGCTGGGAGCGCATCTCGTCGCTCTACCACGCTGTCGCATATCGCCCCAATGAGAGTTTCGGAGAGAGGGATGACGGTGAACTGATAGGCGCTATGGCGCTTGTCCTCTTATCCCTTTCTAGCGTCGCCTTCGTCGCACGCCTGGATACGACATCATATTCACATGTTGTTCGTAGATCTAGCTTCAGGATCTATTATGAAAACCGTTGCCATGGCCATCTGCGGATTTGTGCTTGCGCTCGCAGGTTTCGCCTCTCTCACTATCTCCGCAAGTTCACAGCCTCGAACTGGATCGGGAGCCATCGTTACGGACGATGGCAACGTCACTGGTGGGCGGAATAGAGGCACAACGATCTCGCGTGGCGCCACGGGCGCAGATACCGTCACCAGCAACTCCGCAGTCGGCGGCAACGCCAACCAGCCTGAGCGAGCCGTGCCTCAGGGCAGCGGCGGTGGTGGCAGTGGGAATGGAGCGGGCAACTAAGCCTCGCAGACATCAAGGCCTTCATCCCCGCCCGGCTCGGCCGCGGCGGGATTTTTCAACTCAGCCCCTCGACGCTGCCAGCATCCGCTTCCGCACCTCGGTCATGCGCTCGTCGTCGCTGGCGCCTGTCGCCATGGCCTCACGCCCGACAGCCTCGTAGATCTCCCGCACCGCCGCCTCATCCAGGCCGAGCCTCGCTGCCAAAGCTTGAGGCACTCGGTATCGACACCGTCATGGGGGCGATGGATACCTGCAACGCCCGTTTCGGCCGCGGCAGCGTGGTGCCCGCTCGCGCCGGCCTGGAACGGCAGCGCCGCACCTGGACGACGAAGTTCGAGATGTGCACCCCACGCTACACGACGCAGGTGGGTGAGCTGCCGGTCGCGCATGCCTGATGGGTCGGCTTCCGACCGATTTTTGTTGAAAAACTCGGGACCAGCCCGAAGCGGCACCGGAAGCTGCGCTAGTCGTAGAAAATTCTACTTCCGCATCATACAGAAGGCGTCGCTGTCGCGGCATCGCACTACAGGAAAAGAAAAAAGTTCTCCAGCGCCCTGTCTTGAGCGATGCCCAAAGCACTGCCTCTGCGTTTTTCAACGAAATCAACC
>NZ_JBELQE010000054.1:0-28224 GCF_040270385.1 Methylorubrum podarium
CGCACTCGTCTTCTGTCCTCGCCGCATGTCCGACTCCTTCGGTCCTGACTGATCCTCTCAATCAGCCCGGTCCAAAGCCAGCCGGTCAGGTCACTGGCCTCCTCGAAGCTTCTGATCCTCATCCCATCCGTCTCGGTTGAAGGTCACTGGATTATCCACAACTAGGCAGCTGTACCGCCTGCGGATTGTGAGACACCGATCTGAAGCCTACGCGGCGATGGCCGCGGGTGGTAGCTGCGCGGCGCGGATATCGGCCGGTGGCCGGAACCCGTGTCGCTCGATCAGCCATGTCTCATTGTAGAGATCCCGGAACGCCAGCAGGCCGTGGCGCAGATCCTCGACCGTATCGAAGTGCTCGACCCACAACAGGTTCTCCTTGAGGGTGCGGATGAAGCGCTCGGCGCAGCCATTCCCCTCCGGGGCGCGCACGAAGGCGGGCGAGCTCGCGATGCCCAGGAACGCGAGCTCCGCCTGGAAGGCGTCCGCCATGTACTGGCTTCCGTGATCGTGCCGGACGCTCAGGCCGGAGGCGATCTCGGCCGCGAAGCCACCGAAGCGCTGCCGCACCCCTTGGCGGATCGGCTCCAGCGCCTCGAAGCGCGTGGCCCGGCGGGCCGCATGGATGCCCACGCACTCGGCCGAGCAGTGATCGATGGCCACGAACACCGCGACCTGCCCCTCGGCCGTCCAGGTGGTGGTCAGGTCGGTGCCCCACATCGTGTCGACCCTGTCCGGGATGATGGTGCCGTCGTGGTTGCGCGGACCGCGCGGCGTGCCGACCCGCGTGGGGGCCAACAGTGGTCGAACCGGACCGCAAGGCATCGCGCTACGCCCGATAGGTCGGCCGGCGCGAGGCTCAGGAGGTTCGCGGGTGTGCCGGGGTTGCGCGAACGCGGGAACGGTCGCGCCTGCCGTAGACCGAGCGGAAAAGCGTTGAGCTCATGAACAGCCTGCCTGCCGCCCGCCTTGGCTTGGTTAGACAGCGTTCAGGCGGGTAGCAGACCCGATGCACGGTAGCTTATGTTCAACTTATAGAAGTGCGAGATGTCCGAGCAGCTCCTCGCGTACACAGGGGCGGCAGGGCAACTACTACAAGGGTCCTGCGTAATACTCAGCAAGCAATTCCCATTCATGTCCGGAAATTAGGTGGTCATCGCGCCTTGAGAACTCAGGCGCATTATGCAGCTGCTCCTCCGTGATGTTTGTGCGATAGCCTTGTAGGGCTAAATCGTAGTGCAGATATTTCCAGGGAATTGTGTGACTGTCTGAATTTCCGCCAATAAATTTGCTGAATGAGGTGACAGCATAAGCGACATTGCCATTTACCTTCTCAATTACGAGGCGTTTGATTGTCCCAATTTGTTTTCCGTTTGCATCGTACACAGCAGTGCCTTCGACGCGACTGCTCTCGATGAACGGGTGGCTCGGCGCTGACGTTGTATGCGCGTCTGACATAGTTCATCTCCTTTAGTTCTGCGCCAACACAGACGGTAAACGCGCGCTGCCACTTTTTTGTGCCGTCTCGAGGAGTATCAGGACCGTTGCCCCGAGGATTATGAACCAGCCGACGAGTCACCTTGATGAATTGGTCTCCGATCATGTCAGGGGGGCTGATGGTGGTTTCCGGGCCTTCACACCCAGACCGACGGAGTTCCGCTTTCGGGAAATGTCGGACCATGGTCCTCAGGCGGACAGCCACCGCACGTCTTCGCTGCCATGTTCATCCCTTCATCGTGATGTTCCTGGTCCTTGTTGCTATGCTGTCACAGGCACAGGCCCGCCCGGGCGGCTACTGACAGCTGCACAGGTCTTCAAAGGGCATCATACAGGGATGATCGGGCAGGCTCCACGGGTGAGACGCGCTTCCCATCTCAGCATGGCTCTCTTGTTGTACTCTGGCCTCGCGGTCAGTCCGGGGCTCGCTGAGGAGCCGAAGGACGACAAAGCGAAATCCTCATCGACTAGCGATGGCTCGGGCGGAAAGGGAGGCAAGTCCGACAAGCAGAAGGACGTCGACACGGAGCACCTGTTCGGTTTTACCGAAGGGTCTGACGCCGGTGAAAAGGGCGAGCAGGAGATGCTGGTCGACACGATCTCGCGCTTCAGCAAGCGCCGAGACGGTCCCGGACCCTCTACCTACCGCGTGCTCAACACCCGGTTCTCCTACCAGTTCAACCCGGCAGATCAGTTCAGCCTCGAGTTCAGTGCCTTCGGCGACTTGCGCCGGCAACGCAACATCGCGGACTTGGATGACAAGTCATTTGGCACCTTCGATGGCGCTTCGATGGAGCTGAAGTACCAGTTCCTGAAAGGATCGGCCGAGCAACCACTCGGGCTCGCCATCGAGTTGCGCCCCCGCTTCACCCGGGTCCTGCCCGTCGAAGGCAAAGGCGCCAACGTGTTCGACATGGAGAGTCTGCTGCAGATCGACATGCAGGTTGTGCCCGGCAAGGTTTGGTACGGCAGCAACATCAGCTTCGAGCCAGCGGCCGGGCGCCAGCGGGGCACCGCGGGCCAGGGCTACCGGTCGTCAACCTTCCTCTGGTCGAACGCGTTGGTTGGGCAGATTGCTGACGGGACCTTCGTCGGCTCGGAAGCGCGCTACCTGCGAGGTTACGATGGCGTCTTCCTCAACCGGCTGGAGAGTGAGGTGCTACTTGTTGGACCGGTTCTGCACCGGCGCTTCACCGAAAAGGTCTGGCTGACCGTGGCCTACGCGGCCCAGGTTTGGGGCCGCGACACCGATCCAGCCTACGCGCGTCGCGGGCTCGGCTTGACCCAGTTCGAGCGCCAAAATCTACGCGTGAAGTTTGGCATGGAGTTTTAGTCGAGAAGGGTAGCTTAAATCTCTGACTGTTCGACGAACTGATCTGTATGTATTTTTCCAATCGTTTAGGCCGCTGAGCCAAGAGAGGCCCCAGCTCAAGCAGTTGAGCTTGGGGTTCGTGCTGATGGTGTGCTTCTCGATTGGGCTCGCGCTGACGATGGTCTCGGCCAGCGTGGTGGCCGCGCTCAGCGTCAAGCACGTCGCCTCGCGCTGGTCGGGGTTCAGCGGCTTCGCCCGGCACGCGCCTTACGTTTCCGGCGTGCTGATCGTGCTGGTAGGCCTCTATACCGGCTGGGGGGCTACTAGGGCATCCAGCGCGGCCAAGTCGGACACGCGGCTAAGGCGGCTGTCCGGCAAAGCTCTTAATCTTGCAACGCGGCGGCGCGTCCGCTTCGCGGCTGGAGCGGCCATCCAATGGCATCACCACTAAGGACCGCTGAGGGTCAGGAGTTCGTATCACACTTTTACGGCGTTGGGCCCAGGATAAGAGTTGTCCCGCTCCTTGCAGGTGGCCGTTCCAGTCGCAAACAAACTTTGCTGTAGCAAGCTACCTGAGCGGTTCTCGAAAACGGACCGTTGCCGCAGAAGAGAAAAATTTGCCGTCGGCTGCATCCGATCCCTCGGCTCATGGCTAGTCCGCCCGATGCCGCCTCCGCGGCAAATGGAGAACGCCATGCGATCGAGCCTCATCACCGCAACCCTGCTCGCCGGCACCTGCCTCGTAACCGTCGCTCGTGCCGACACCGTGGCGGCGCTCGTCGGCGACGCCAGCTTGGCGCACGTCGATACGGCCGCGAAAAAGGTCACGAAGACGGTGACGATCACCGGGATCGGCGGGAGCGTCCTCGGCATCGACGTGCGGCCGGCCGACGGCATGCTCTACGCGGTGATCTCCGACGGCAGCGTCGTCACGATCGATCCGATGTCGGGCAAGGCCACGGCCAAGTCGAAGCTCGACACGACGTTGGCCGCCGGCACCGCGGCGACCGTCGACTTCAATCCCGTAGCCGACCGCCTGCGCATCATCGGCTCGGACGGCACCAACCTCCGCGCCAACGTCGATGATGGGAAGGTCACGAAGGACGGCCAGCTGAAGTTTGCCGAGACCGACGCGATGAAGGGCAAGACCCCGAAGGTGATGGCCGGCGCCTACACCAACGCTTTCAAGGGCAGCAAGGAGACAGTCCTGTTCGACATCGATGCCTCCGGCGCGCTGCTGAAGCAGGCTCCGCCGAATGACGGTATTCTGAACACCGTCGGCATGCTCGGCATGTCCGGTGACGCCGTGGCTTTCGACATCCTCTCGGACGGCCAGGGCGGCAACCAGGCCTGGGCCATGGCCGGCGACACGCTCTACAAGGTGGATCTTGCCACCGGGAAGGGCGAGATGGCCGCCAAGATCGACGGCGTGTCCGGCAAGGTCCGTGACATCGCGATCCTGCCCAAGATGTAATCCCGCCAGATGACACGGGACCGGCCGCCGGGCCGGTCCTGCCGGATGCCGGGAGGATCATGGAGACGTTCGACCACGCCTCCGCGTTGGAGGGCTGTGCCTGCGGGGATACGGCGTCGCTGCGTCGTCTCTACGACCACGAGGCTGGTTTCCTGCTCGCCGTCGCGCTCAGGATCGTGCGGCGGCGCGACGTCGCCGCCGACGTCCTGCACGATGCCTTTCTGGATATCTGGGTGCGCGCCGGAACCTTCGATCGCAGCCGAGGCGCGGGCCGCGCCTGGATCACCAGCATCGTGCGACACCGCGCGCTGAAGCACGTGCGAGCCGCCGGTCGAGAGACGGATCTCAGTGCGGCTAACGGTGCCGAGATCGCGGACGATGCGCCCGATCCGTTCGCCTCGCTGGCGACATCGCAGGATGGCGTTCGTCTACACGGCTGCCTCGCGCAGCTCGAGGCCGACAGGAGGCAGGTGATCCTGCTCGCCTATGTCGATGGCCTTTCGCAGTCCGAGATCGCCGAGCGGCTTGGTACACCTCTCGGGACCGTGAAAGCGTGGGTCCGCCGCAGCCTCATCGCCCTGAAGGATTGCCTGTCATGATCCCGAGCGAGCCGGAAGACCGCGACGTCTTGGCGGGCGAATACGTGCTGGGCCTGCTCGACGCCGCTGCCACGGCGGAGGTCGAGCAGGCCTTGGCTTCGGATGCGGATCTCGCTCGCCGCGTCGTCTTCTGGGAAGAGCGATTGTTGCCGGCTTCCGCCGCTCTCGGAAAGGCCGAGGTCGATCCGACCCAATGGGCACGGATCGAACGGGATCTCGCGACGCGCCGGCAGGCGCTCGGCCGGACAACGATCTCGCCCCCCTCACGGCCACGGTACGGGGCGGTGAAAGCGGCGTGGCGGAGCGCCGCTCTATGGCGGGCCACAACGGCCCTCGCCACGGCCGCCGCGATCCTACTGGCGATCCTGCCGAGCCGTTTATCGGCGCCTGCCGAGAGCCCGACGCGCTACTTCGCGATCCTGCAGAGCCGCAATGCTGCCGGGCAGGAGAGCGGCCCTGGCTGGCTCATCCAGATCGCCCAGAACGGTACGGTGCGGTCTCTGCCGCTGGCCGAGGTGCGGCCGGGGGCCGGGCGCTCGCTGCAGCTCTGGACACTGTGGGATCAGACGCGCGGGCCTGTCTCGCTCGGTGTGCTACCGCCGGGCGGGGCAATCCACCTGCCGCCGGAACGGCTGGAAACCATAGGCGATGGGCAGCTCTTCGAGATCACGCTGGAGCCCGAGGCCGGCTCGCCGATCGGTCGTCCGACAGGCCGTATCCTGTTCATCGGCCGCGCCAGGGGAGCTGCGACACAGACGTTGTGACGGCGCGAACAAGCTGCTCACGAGCTGTCACTCTGATACCGGTTTCGGTCGCCCGGCCCAGCGACGCCATGCCTCTGCGCCGCGCACGACCTCGCTGCGCTACAGAACGGCGCATCGGTCATGGACGGTGCCGCCGCTACGGCAGTCCGTCACGACCCGTATGTAATGGCGGTTCAGCCGGGGGCGCCGATCGCGGTTCAGGAGCGAGGAATGGACGGAGTGCGCCTTGCCGCCAGTATGACGGGGATCATGGCGGGTATCCTCGCTTCAGGTGCAGTACCCGTGGCTGCCGACGCGACCGCTCCTCCAAGTCCCTCGCTCGCCGTCGAGGATCTGCATATCCCTGCAGCCGATCCCGGCATCGAACTGTTCCTGCGCAGCAAACGCCCGCGCGCGATGAGGACATATCGGTCCGAGCGCACGCTGCTGTTCGTGTCTGGATCGACCTACCCGGCCGAGACCTCGTTCGATCTGTCCCTGGACGGGCGGTCCTGGATGGAGGAGATCGCTCTAAACGACTGGGATGTCTGGTTCGTCGAGCTGCGGGGCTACGGGCGGTCGACGCGGCCACCCGAGATGGACGCGCCGCCGGAGGCGAACCCGCCGGTCGTACGGACCGAGATGGCGGTCCGGGATCTTGCGAGCGCGGTCGAAGCCATCCGGGCGCGGCGGGGCATCGAGCGTCTGAGCCTGCTCGGCTGGTCGTGGGGCACGAGCATCACGGCCCGCTACACCATCGAGCATCCCGGTCGGGTCGTGCGCCTCGCGCTATACGGACCGCGCTGGCTTCGGCCGGGGCAAGGGAGCGGCCCGGGACCCTGGGTAGCTGAGCAGACGCCTTTGCCCTCCTACCGCAGGGTCACAGCCACGGAGGCCCATGCGCACTGGCTTGACGGCGTGCCCGACGCGCACAGAGCCGACCTGATCCCGCTGGGCTGGTTCGAGCGCTGGGCGAGCGCCACCTGGGCCACCGATCCGCAGTCCGGCCGAAGTGATCCGCCCGCGTTGCGTGCGCCCAACGGCACGATGGCCGACGTCGGCGAATTCTGGGATCGAGGCCGGCCGGTCTACGACCCGGCCCGGATCACGGTGCCGACGCTGGTGATCGGCGCCGAATGGGACAGGGACACCCCGCCAGCCATGCGTCAGGCACTGTTCCCGCTGCTCGTGAACGCCCCGGACAAGCGCTACGTCGAGCTCGGGCGGGGCACGCACATGATCTGTCTGGAACGCAACCGGCACGCGCTGTTCGGCGCAGTGCAAGCCTTCCTCGACGAGGCAGGCTTGGACGCGCCCGGGCTTCAGCTCCTCAAAGCGAACCGAACGGCGCCCGTGATGGGCGAGCAGTAATCATCGAGGCTTGGAACGATGCTCCTGCAAGCGGCTATCCTCCTGACGGCTCTCCTGTTCGGCGGGATGGTCCTGTACTCGTTCGGCTTTGCCTCGTTCCTGTTCAGCGCTCTGCCTGCCGACCAGGCAGGCCCACTCTTGCGCCGCGCCTTCCCGCATTTTTACGTCTTCGTCATCGTGTGCGCTCTGGTTGGCTCGGCCCTGACAGTCACGATCGATATGGCATCGGCACTCATCCTGGGACTGATCGCTGTCACAGCGCTCCTCGCGCGCCAGATCCTTATGCCTGCAATCAACGGGGCAACCGACAGGGGCAATCGCTCACGCTTCGGCATCCTTCACACGGGTTCCGTTCTGGTGACCCTAGCTCACATCGTTGGGTCATCCGCAGTGATCCTGAGACTCGCCACCTAGCTTTGTCTAATCAGCGGAACTTCGCCCTCTCGTTCATCCTGACGCTGGCGACCGTGAGCGCGACCGTTTCGCCAGATCTGTTGGGCTCGAAGGGGGCTTAGGGCGGACGAGGTACCCGAAGGTCAACGGTCGGCAATGGTGTTGCAAAATGGCGTAATGGGCTTTGTGTGAGGCGTAACCAGCATCGTAACCTGACCGCGGTCCGCCCGGACCGCAGCTGGGCGCCATGAGACGATATTCGGCCGGCACGCGCCGAACCTAAGCTCTCAGCTCCCTGCAGGTCCAATGGCAAACGCTTTAATCCTAGCCTTCCCAGCGCCTGCATTGGGTGAGAAGCAGGTCTCAACTTCGATGGGCGAAGCGGACGCACAGATCACCACCCTCTTTGGCAACGAAGGTCATGCTGCTCGCTCTAACTCAGCCACGTTCGGCACGTACGACCTCATCAGCACGCGCCTGTTGCTGAGGTCGTGCATGCTGACAAAGCGGGAGCCCGCTGAAACACTGCTTGTCATGCAAGACGCAGCATCTGGCTCTCTTCAACCGCCGCAGCCGCCTTCCAGTGCGTCAGGAAGGAGGGCACGCGTGAGCCGGCCATAGGCTTTGCGTAGCGATAGCCCTGGGCATAATCGCAGCCCAAGACGCTGAGGCGCGTCGCCTGGCCCTCAGTTTCTATACCTTCAGCTGTAACCTTCACGCCCATGCTGCGGCCAAGGCCGACGACCGCCGCGATAATGGCAGCGTCGTCGCGGTCCTGCTCCATATTGCGCACGAAGCTCTGGTCCACCTTCAAATGGCCGACTGGAAACTGCTTCAGGTGTGTAAGCGAGGCGAAGCCGGTGCCGAAATCGTCCAACGTGATAAGAACCCCGGCAGCACGTAGCCGTTCAAGGGTCGCTGGCACGTTTTCGCTGCCGTGGCCGAGAAATACGGTCTCGGTCACCTCCACCTCGAACAGGCTCGCTGGAACACTGTGTTCGTTCAGCACCGCCAGAATGCTGCCGGCCAAATCCGGCTTCCGAAACTCCGCCGAGGCGAAGTTCACCGCAATCCGGCCAGGACCAAGGCCACGTTGCCGCCACTCCCGCAGATCCGCAGCAACTTGCCGGAGTATTCGGTCACCGATGGCGGTGGCAAGCTCCGGATCCTCAAAGGCCGAGCCGAAGTAGCCGGGGGTGAGCAATCCCTTCATAGGATGCTCCCAGCGCGCCAGTGCCTCAAAGCCAACGATTGCACCGGTCGAGAAGCACACCTTCGGCTGGTAGAAGGGCACGATCTGCCCCGCAGCAAGAGCCGCCCGAACCTCGTTCGCGACGCTTACCCGCCGCTCAGTCTCTGCCCGCATCTCAGGCGTGAACACAACAGCGCGGTTCCGGCCTTGCACCTTGGCGCGGTAGAGCGCGATGTCAGCATCTTTCAGCAGGTCGTGCGGACTGCGGTGGTGATCGGGATAGGCAGCAACACCGATGCTGGCCTTGCACGAGAGCGTGTGGCCACGGTTGCAGAACGGCTGGCTCAGCCGCTCTGTGAGACCTCGTCCATGGCTCAGTGCGTCTCCCAGGCGCAGCGGCTCAACGAGCAGTACAGCAAACTCATCACCGCTGAGGCGCGCCACCGTGTCTGCCTCGCGCAGCCCCTCACTCAGTCGTTGGGCAACCTCAACCAATACAGCATCACCTGCGTCGTGCCCGAGCGTGTCGTTGACGTCCCGCAGGTTGTCTATATCTAAGAGTAGCATACTTAAACTTGTACCGCCTTGCTCTGCGGCAGTCAGCGCCTCCTCCAGTCGCTGGTGGAACAGCCGGCGGTTCGGCAAGCCCGTGAGCGCGTCGTGATTGGCTGCGCGCCACGCTCGTTCTTCAGCGCGCTTGCGCTCAGTGATGTCGAAGGTGATGCCGACGAGCCGGTCCTCCCTGGTTCGCTCACCCCACGCGCTCAGCCATATCGTCCCGCCGGTCGGGTGGACGTAACGGAACTCTTGGCCCGCGTGGCTCTCTGTCCCTTGAATGAAGCGCTCCATCCCTGCGCGGTCATCCGGATGAATGCGGTCGTAGAACTCTGATGCCGGCCCTGAGCCAATGCCAAGAAGGTCTAACGAATCTCTAGATTGTTTGCTTTGGCCCGTCTTGAGGTTGTGTTCCCACGCGACCATCCGCCCCGCTCGCAGGGCAAGCCGCAGGCGCTCCTCACTTGCCCGCAGCGCTGCATCCGCTCGCCGCGCCTCGGTGACATCGTGCATGGCACCAACCACGCGCACGGCTCGACCCAGTGGGTCCCGGATCACAAAACCTCGGTCGAGCACGTCCGCGTAGGTGCCGTCGCCCTGCTCAAAGCGGTACTCCTCGCTCCATCGGTGCTCATGGCTGGCGATGACGCAACGAAGGGAGGCCGTGACGCGCGCGCGATCATCAGGGTGGATCCTGCTCTTCCACCAAGCGCCCGTGTTGGCGACCTCTGCGTCAGAGTAGCCAAACAGCCGGTGAGTTCCCTCGCTCCACTCGATGGTGTCCGATGTTAGGTCGTGATCCCAGATCGCATCCTGGGTAGCGAGGATGGCCAACCGGTAGCGCTCCTCTTGCAGGCGGATCGCGTCAGTAGCCTGTTTGCTTTCGTGAATGTCGCTGTCGGTTCCGACCCACTCATGAACCTGACCAGCGGTGTCCTTTAGCGGCACAGCCCTAGTGAGCGTCCATCGGTACGATCCGTCTCGGCACAAGGCACGGAACTCGAAGGAGCCTGCCGTTTGCGAGGCGAAGATCGCGTGCCACGTGGCTGTCACGCGCTGTCGGTCATCGGGGTGAACGGTACTCAGCCAGCCGAAGCCAGCATAGGCGCTTTGCGGCTGACCCGTGAAGGCTTCCCACCCACTGCTCTCGATGAGAGAGCCGTTCGTCTCCGCTCGCCAGACCATGGTCGCGCTCGCCTCGATCAGCGCCTTGTAGCGCTGGCCTGTCGTCCTGAGCCTCGCCTCAAGATCAACCTGCTCGGTCACATCGCGGGACACGGACAGGATGCGCTGCGGCGAGCCCCTCAGCCCTTGCATGGGGCTCAGGCTCACATCCCACCACCGTGGCTGTCCCTTGGCTGATAGGCAGAAGCCTCGGAAGCTGAAGGTCTCACCTGCCTTGGCTCTCTCAAACGCCTGCTGAGCCACGTCATGGTGCTCGCCTTCCCAGAAGTTGAGCCAGCACTGGCCGAGGATCGACCCAGCGTTCTCGACTTCCATCAGCCGCTGTCCACCCGAACTCATGAACAGCAGCCGGCCGTGCTCATCGAGGAGCGTTATGCAATCTGTGCTGCCCTCCAACAAACCGGACAGCACCTCATCGAAGAGCTTGGGGTGCGAAGCAAGGGGATCGATGCCGCGACTCCGGAGGACACCGGACTGCTCAGGACCGCTACTGTCTGTGGTGGTGTCGCCTTCTGCGTGGAAGCGGAAGGTGTTTCGCCCAGCAGCTTTGGCGCGGTAGAGCGCCTGATCCGCCTGACCGATCAGCCTATCAGCATCGACTGCATCACCCGGGTAGAGGGCGAGGCCGATACTGAGCCCCACGCCGGCTGGGTAGCCGTCGAGATTGATGGGCGAGGCCATCGCCTCGATCAGACGCTCGGCCAGCCGTGTTGCGTCCGCAGGTCCAGCGCAAAAAGTCTGGATGATCACGAACTCGTCGCCACCAAGCCGTGCAATCATGTCCTCGGTGCGCAGAACAGCCCTGATCCGTTGCCCAACGACCTTCAGCAAGGTGTCACCAGCTTGGTGCCCAAGCGTGTCGTTGACGAGCTTAAAGCGATCAAGATCGAGGTAGAACAGGGCAAAGCCACTACCGTTGCGCTTCGCACGCGCAATCTCTTGCACAAGCTGCTCGCGAAAGTGCAGGCGGTTCGGCAAGCCTGTGAGTGGGTCGTGGCGCGCCATATGCGCTATCGTGAGCTCAACCTCCTTCCGTTCGGAGATGTCGCGCACCACAGCCACGAAGCCGGACGCGGCGCCTGCCGCATCACGTGTGACGCTGAAGGACGCCTCCATCCACAGCCAAGAGCCGTCCTTGTTTTGGTAGCGGTGCTGGCTGACAGCCTGCTCGGAACATCCCTGGCCCACTGCGCTCAGCAACCGCATGAAGTCGGACACATCCTCTGGGTGCACGAAATCAAGGGATGCGGTGCCGACAAGCTCCTCCGGCTCGTAGCCGAGCAGGCGCTTGGCAGCCGGCGAGACGTAGACGCGCGTGCCGTCCGGAGCACAGCGGACGATGAGGTCGGTGCTGTTGTCGGCCAGGAGTCGGTAGTTGGCCTCGCTCTCGCGCAAGCGGGCCTCTCCGGTCCGGGCTGCTTGCTCAGCCCTGCTCAGGCGCAGCTGAGCGACAACGGTTTGCGCCAGATCGCGAAGCTGCTCCTGCTGCTTGGGCGAGAAGGAGCGCGGCACCCGATCGATGATGCACAAGGAGCCGAGATGGATACCGGGGCTGAGAATAAGCGGTGCGCCAGCATAGAAGCGGATGTGCGGCTCACCTGTGACGAGCGGGTTGAGCGAAAACCGCTCATCCTTTGTAGCGTCCTCGACTACTAGCACCTCGTCCGAGAGGATGGTGTGGGTGCAGAACGACACCTCGCGTGGAGTTCTGCTCGCCTCCAGGCCGCACCTGCCCTTGAAGCACTGCTCAGTCTCGCCAACCAACGATGCGTACGCGATAGGCACACCGAAGAGCGCCTGAGCTGTCCGGCAGATCGCGTCGTATTGCGGCTCAGGAGGGGAGCCGAACACCTCAAGATCGTGCAGCGCCTGCAGGCGTTCCACCTCGTTTGGGTGCAACGAGTACATACACCAGACCTCACCGGGTCAGTCCCTCATCGCGGGAACTTTGCCTAACCATGGCAGAGGCTAAGCGGAGTGCATTAACAAGCTGCCACCCTGCCAGCCTTCCGCATCGGTGGTCGAAGATTAATCTATGTTTGGGGGCGGGCCGCAAGGCAGGCGGAAAACAGCTAATTTGCTCCCTCAAGTGATTCTTGATTAACAATCATGTAACGAAACGATGAAGCCGTCACGCGAGACGGCGTGGAACTATGCTGAAAAATTTCTTCGCAGGCCGCCATGACTTTGCTCAACAATCTTAACCTGATCAGTTAGTTCTGAACCGTGCTAAGCTTGAGGATCAGCCCGGACCAGAGGTGTCAGATAGGCAAGAGGTCAGAAGACAAGCGCGGAGCAGGTGGTGCTGACGCTGCAGTAGATCGAGGTGCTGACGGGTCGCTCAGGCTGCCGACAAGCGGACCTTCTGAAAGCCCGAGAAGGGTGGTGAGCCGCCATTGGGGTGATGCCCGAAAACTGACATTCCGCTTGGCGCGCATTGCTGCCGTTCCACCTGTGTCAGCTCGCGGAGTTCAAGGCCGGGTACCGAGCGTCAGGTTTTGCCTACTAGCCGCCATCCTGACCTGCGGGGCGCACGCCGGCTACGGTCGCCGTCAGAACCGCCTCGGGTAAGGTGCGGGCACCGAGCGCTTCCATGACCCGTGCGCGATGGATCTCCACCGTACGGGGACTAAGCCCCAACGTTCGACCGATCGTCTTGTTGGTCCCGCCCGCGAGCAAGCCTTCCAGCACCTCGCGCTCGCGCGCGGAAAGCGTCGCGATCCGGTCTCGCGCGTCGTCGCGTCCCCGCGCCCGATCCGCCTCGGCGCGGATCTCGGCTAGCGCTGTCCTAACTGCAAACAGCAGCGCCTCCGCTGTCCAGGGTTCTTCGAGGAAATCGACCGCTCCCGCCTTCATGGCGCGTACCCCGAAGCCAACGTCGCCCTCGCTCGCACCGACCGCCACCACGGGCAGGTGAGAGCGCGCGGGTTTCAGCTCACTCGCGACACCCAAGCTGCCGGCCTCTTTCAGGTCCAGCACGACGCAGCCCGGCATCAGCGAACTCGCCATCTTGAGGAAGGCCTGACCGCTCACAAAGGTCTGCACCTCGTACCCGGCGGCCTGCAGGGCACCAACGAGGCTGCACCGGGCGTTATCTCCGACCGCGATCACGTAGGCGCGCAGGCCGGTATCGGTGGTAATGTCCTGCGCGATCCCGCCCGCCGACCGGATGCCCCCGTCAGTCCGCGGGATCGGGAAGAAGGTGTCGCGGATGCGGCGCACCGCGTTATCCGAGGCGCGCTGGATGCGGTACTCGAACACGAGTGTCTCGCCACCCCTAACCCGCTCCATCGCTTGTGCCGCGGCTTCGCGGTCCTCCGGGTGGACGCTGGCGAGCCAACTCGCGAGGTCCGGCTTGTCCTCGACGGGCATGCCCCAGATGCGCGCGAATGCCGGGCTGCGGTAGTCGATCCGCCCACTCTCCAGGTTAGCCAGCCACAGAACGTTGGCCGAATGCTCGGCGAAGAGCCGGAAGCGCTCCTCGCTCTCGCGCAACGCCTCCTCAGCCTGATGGCGTTCCGTGACGTCGAGGGACACCGCAAGGCCACCGACGACGGTACCCGTCCTGTCGCGTAGGGCGCTGACGACGTTGCGCACCCACACTGTTGTGCCGTCCCGACGCAGGTAGCGCTTCTCGATGGTGAAGGGGGCGCCTTCTGCCATGGCGCGCTGGTAGAGGGGCTCGTTGAACGCCCAGTCGTCCGGGTGGGTCAGTTCCTGCACGGTGCGGCCGAGCAGATCATTGTGAGTGCGCCCCAGGATCTCGCAGTAGCGTTCGTTGACGAAGCTCATCCGGTGGGCGGCATCGACGATGACGATGCCCGCCTCGGCTTGCTCGGCCACAGCCCGGAAGCGCTCCTCGCTCTCCCGCAGAGCCAACTCGGCGCGCTTCTCTCGATCGATGTCTTGCACCACGACGATGGCGCCGTTGATCTCGTGGTCGACGTTGTGGAACGGGGCGGCGCTCACCCGCGTCCAGCACTCCAGGCCATCTGGATGGGTGAAGACGAAGTCGACGCCTGGGACGACGGTTTCGCCCCTCAAGGCCCGAGCCCCCGGGTACTCCGCAGGGCTCAGCCGCCGCCCGTCTGGCGCGTAGGCCTGCCAGCGCTCACTCAACAGCTCAACAGAGGGGATCCGTTCGGGCGCGTAGCGCCCGAGCACCTGGTTCGCCAGCGCGATGCTGCTGTCCGGGTTGACGAGGCCGACCCCGATCGGCAGCTGCGCCAGCGTCGCCGAGAGCCGATGCTCGCTCTCGCGCAGGGCCGCCTCGGCCCACATCTGCGCGGTGATCTCGACCACGACGCCGACGAACGACACTGGTCGGCCGTCCTCGAAGCCAGTGCGACCGTGCGTCGAGACCCAGCGCTCGACGCCGTCCTGAATGCCGATCACGCGGTACCTGATGTGGTACACGCCATCCCCCGCCGGGTCGGTGCAGTGCGCCACCGCCGCCTCGACGCGCGGGCGGTCGTCCGGGTGGATGGCGAAGAACCAGACCTGTTCGTCGACATGCGCGTCGGGTGGCAGGCCCCACAGCGCCTTCAGGCGTGCGTCCCAATCGAGCGCGCCGGTGCGCGGATCCCAGGCGTAGGCCGACAGACCGACGAGGTCGACGGCGGCCTGCAGCCGTGCCTCACTCGCCCGCAACTGGGTCTCGGCGCGTTTGCGGGCCGAGATGTCCGTGGTGATCGTCGCCGCGCCGATGAAGGTGCCATCCACATCGTAGAGCGCGAAGGCGCGCCAATGCATCATCGTCCCGGACCCGCCGCCGAAATGCCGGAAGCGCAGCTCGTCCTCCCAGCGGCCATCCCGCAACAGCGTCGGCAACGCGACGTCACGAATGAGCGCTTGATCGGCCGTGTCGAAGAAGTCCGTGATCGAGAAGGCCGAGATGTCGTCCTCAGGGCTGAGCCCGACCATCTCGCGCCCGGCCGCGTTCACGAACACCGGCCGAAGGTTCGTGTCGGCGATGCCGATGAACACCTGAGCCTGCCGGGCGAACGCCGCGAACAGCTCATCAGGCGTTGGCGCTTGTGCCGTCCCAGCACGGGCTAGCGGGCCGTCGAGGCTCGGGTCGTGCCCAGCCGGCCTGTCGTCATCCCCCGGCGATCTATCCTGGGACATGCGGGCTCGGCCTTTTTCAGCGACTTCGGAGCACCGGTTGTGATAGATGCCGAAGATCCGAAACCTTGGCCAGCGGCGATCCGGCGTCGATCAACCTTATGAACCCTCACCCATGCGAAAGATGCAAATCATATTTCGCATCGCGCGCAATATTATTGTGCTCAATCAAATACTTACTGCCATGATCTTCTTGTAACATGAGTTACTTCTCAAAGCGAATACACGAACAATCGATAATAGTTGTTGCGAACCCTTAGATGTGATTTGAGCAAGTGCGATAGGCCGGCTGGTGAGCACGCGCGCAGGCCGCGGTGATGTCTGAGAAGGGCAGGGAAGCAGACCTTGATCAATCATGGTGACCGCCTTGAACAACTCTATGGCCCGCTGCTGGGTTTTTGCGGTTGAAGCAGCGGCTTTCGCGGATCGACCCAGACCTAGTTGGCTTCCTCAGTCCGGCCATTCTCAGAGGATACGCACCGCAGCTTGCCTGATATAGACCTATGTTGTGTCGGCCGCGGCTAGTACGCGCAGCACCGCAGATGGGGCCGATGACCGTTCGTCTTCTTCCCCCTGCATCTCCGTCTTGTCCGCTTCGCGTCGATTTCGTTGAAAACTCGGGGCCGGCCCGAAACAGCACCGAGAGACGCGCCCGCTGGAGAAAATTCCACTACCGTATCGCCCAGAACGCGCTGCAGTCATGGCATCGAGCGGCCGACGGGAGGGAAACATTCTTCGGCGACGAGCCCTGGGCAACGCCTAAGGCGTTACCTGAGAGTTTTTCAACGAAATCCGTCAGGAGCGGCATGAATCGCCGCTCAGAAGCAGACCGGAGGAAATCCATCCATCTCGGTCGCAGGCGGCAGTCAGCCGAGTTGCCCGGAGGCGGACCTTCCGAGGGCCTGCAAAGGGTCGGAAGCAGCGGTCCAGGCCCGCCGGCGCCAATGTCACCAACAAGACCATCGCCCGCACGCCCGGGCTGAGCCCACGCACGGTCTAGATCCACCGAGCCCGGGTCATGGAGGCGCTCAGAGCCCATACCCTGCCAGAGGCCGTCCTCATCGCGACGGCCGCAGGTGTGCAGCCCGCCGATCGGGGCGGCTGCTAGAGCATCGTCGCGAAAGGTGGTTTCCGGCTTTGGGAAAAAGACGATGCGGCACAAGAACCTAGAAGATCGTTCCGTGACCTGACTGCCTGTTCGTCCCGCCAAGTGTGAGCGACCGAGCGGATGACGTCGGCGGTGCCCGGACGTTTGCCGGCCCGCGCAGCAAAGGAACAATCCTTAGGAGACCTCTTGATTAAACAAAGGGGCTGCAGCCGCCGTTTCTCAATCGTGGAAGGGGCGGGCGATCTGGAGCCGGTCGCTCTGCATCCCGACACGCCGCCTGACCATCGCGCGTCCGCACGGCGCAGTCATCCGACCAAGGGGGCGATCATGGCTGATCGAGACGGCCACGCTGGAACGCGCAACCTGAGAGAGCATAATCGCGCTTCGCCTGTCTCGCGTGAGCACGCTGGGGCGAGCTTCGGTGGCGTCGGATGGGCTCTGGCCAGTGTGGCCGGCGTGGCGGCCCTTGCCTTCCTGGGCGCAGAGCGACTTGGACAGCCGGGCCGAGGGCGGGCGCGAGGGACCCATGCGGCACACGGCTGGAGCGAGGAGCGCGAGGTCGAATATTCCATCACCATTGAGCGTCCTGCCGACGAACTCCATCGGGTGTGGCGAAACCCGGAGACGCTCCCGCACATCTTGGCGTTCCTGGCCGAGATCCGCCCGACCGGAGAGGGGCGGAGCGAGTGGCGCGCCGACGGCCCTCTTGGCCAAAGCCATGCCTGGGTCATGCAGATCAGCGACGAGCGGCCTAGCGAGTTGATCCGCGCGAGCGCGGACGGCGCCGGCGCCCTCGTGAGCGAATATGAGGTCCGCTTCCGTGCGGCGCCGGGCGGTCGCGGCACGGTCACCACATTGCGCGTCCGCTTCGATCCGCCCGGGGGCATGCTCGGCGACGTGGCCGCCCACGTCTTCGATGGTGTCATGCCGAAGGAACTCGCGTCGAAAGCGCTTCGCTTCTTCAAGAGCCTTGTCCTGACGGGCGAGATCCCCACCACCGATCATCAGCCGGCGGCCCGGCGCGATCCCCGCTGAGGAGCTTAGCCCATGCGCGCGCTCTACTGGAACGGCGTCAACGACCTGCGCGTCGGAACCGTCAAGGACCCCGAGATCGTCACCCCCCGCGACGCCATCCTGAAGGTTCGGTTGTCGACGACATGCGGCTCGGACCTGCATTTCATCGACGGCTACATCCCGACCATGAAGGCTGGCGACGTGATCGGTCACGAGTTCATGGGTGAGGTCGTCGAGGTCGGGCCGGCGGTGAAACGGGTCAAAAAAGGGGATCGGGTCGTGGTCCCCTCGTTCATCGCTTGCGGCCAATGCTGGTATTGCCAGGAGAAGCTCTTCTCGCTGTGCGACTGCACCCACCCGAAGCCGGAACTGCAGGAGCCGCTGCTCGGCTATCCGACCGCCGGCATCTATGGTTACACGCATGCCTTCGGAGGTTATGCGGGGTCGCACGCCGAGTATATCCGCGTGCCGCATGCCGACGTGGACTGCTTCAAGGTACCCGAAGGCGTCGAGGACGAGACGGCCCTGTTCCTCTCCGATGCCGCACCGACCGGCTACATGGGTGCCGATTTCTGCGGCATCCGGCCGGGCGACACGGTCGCGGTGTGGGGGTGCGGCGGCGTCGGCCTGATGGCGCAGCAGAGCGCGCGGCTGATGGGCGCCGAGCGGGTGATCGCGATCGACCGCTTTCCGGAGCGGCTCCGGATGGCGCGCGAGCACGCCGGCTCGGAGACGATCGACTACACGCAAGTGCACAGCGTGCTGGAGGCGCTGAAGGAGATGACGGGCGGACGCGGGCCGGATGCCTGCATCGACGCCGTCGGGATGGAGGCACACGGCACCGGACCGCAATACGCCTACGACCGCGTGAAGCAGGCGTTGCGCCTAGAGACGGACCGAGGCCAGGCGCTGCGCGAGGCCATCATGGCCTGCCGCAAGGGCGGCACGCTGTCGGTGCTCGGCGTCTACGGAATGATCGACAAGTTCCCGATGGGCGTCATCATGAACAAGGGCATGACCGTGCGCACCGCCCAACAGCACGGGCAGGCCTACATGGACCGGCTGCTCGCCCATGCCGAGAAGGGCGAACTCAACCCGGCTTACCTCGCCACCCACCGCTTCTCGCTCGAGGACGGACCGCGCGGCTACGACATGTTCAAGCACAAGACCGACGGCTGCGTGCGCGCAGTGTTCGCACCGTAGGGGGCGCTGCCTGTCGCGAGGCTGCTCTTCGCGCGCTTCGAGCACCGGGTTATGGGGTGACGGTCCTGTGTATCGGCGTGAATTTTTCGCGGTGGAGCGAAGGTGCGCCCGTTTCCGTCGTCGACGTCATGGGAAATGGCTAGAGGATCGGCCCGAAAGGTGGCCGCCGGCTTTCGGCAAAACCGATGTGGCACGAGACCCTAGCGCATCGTCCTGGATACGATATCCAGGACGATGCGCTAGGGTCGGACCTGCGAAAAACCTGCCGGCGCTGCGGGATCCACGTCGTCTTTGCGAGGAGGGGAGAGCATGGAGCAGCGCCCGTTCGGTCCCGTGCCGCGCGAGATCGCGGTGATCGGGCAGGGAACCTGGTACATCGACGACGCGCACCGGCCCACCGCGGTCGCTGCCCTGCGCCGCGGTCTCGACCTCGGCATGACTCACATCGACACTGCCGAGATGTACGGCGACGCCGAGATCGTGGTCGGCGAGGCGATCGCAGGACGGCGCGACGAGGTCTTCCTCGTCTCCAAGGTTCTTCCGGGCAACGCTTCGCGGGCCGGAACGATCGCGGCCTGCGAGCAATCCCTAGCGCGCCTGCGCACCGACCGGCTGGACTGCTATCTCCTGCACTGGCCGGGGCCACATCCGCTCGAGGATACTTTCGCGGCCCTCGAGCGGCTTCGCGAACAGGGAAAGATCCTGTCCTGGGGGGTGAGCAACTTCGACGTGCCCGACCTCGAGGCCGCGTGGAAGGCCGGCGGCGAGGGCCGGATCGCCTGCAACCAAGTCCTCTATCATCTGCAGGAGCGCGCCATCGAGCACGCCGTGCAGCCCTGGTGCGAGACGCACGGCGTTGCCGTGGTCGCCTATAGCCCCTTCGGCCACGACGGCTTCCCCGGCCCGCGCGCGCCGGGCGGGCGCATTCTGGAGGAGATCGCGGCCGACCACGGCGCGACCGCGCGCCAGGTCGCCCTGCGGTTCCTAGTGCGGCGGCGGTCCACCTTCGCGATTCCCAAGGCGTCTAGCCCCGAGCACGCCACCGACAACGCGGGCGCCGGCACGCTGTCGCTGACGGACGCCGACCTCGCCCGGCTCGACGCGGCGTTCCCGCTCGGCCCGCGACCGCGTCGGCTCCCCATGCTGTAGGCTCGTGGTGCCTGCTTGACCGGAGCAGGCGCTCGCGCGGATGATCGGAAGCAGGAACAAGCCAACCTGCTTCGAGCTGCCCAAAACGTACGAGTTGAAGCGACGGGGAGATCGGGATCGAGGGCGCAATGGCAAACATCAGAGACAATGGACGAAGCAGCAACATTGAAAAAGATGAGCTTGCGGAGCGTGAGGATTTTCTAAATTACAACTATCGCGAGCCCATCGAGCTTGCGAAGCAATCAATCGGCATCATCAGTGGCATACTTTTGTTTTCCGTGAATTTCTCCGACAAACTTGGGGGCATAGAAAATTCTCCACCGTCATACAAATATGTTTTGCTGGCGTCTTGGGCATTTCTACTGTTGTCGATCACATTTTGCGGTTTATCAATTTCTTTAAGCTGGAACTCCGCTCGCTACATGCTCTGGGGACAGAATGAAGTGCGCCCACCCCGAAAATCGAGACGGCTGAGCAGATTTGCCGCCAATTGTTTAACGAGCGCGGGAATCTTCTTCGTCTTAGGTCTAGCAATGATGATTGCGGGAGGCTTCATGTCGTCGGTCGTTCGGCCGGCGTGACCGCAACCAGCAGGATCTCCATCTGATCACGCCAACCAAACCCTACAGAGCGTGACCACCCAACGAGCAGTAAGTGTCTCTCACAAAACTCCCGTTGCGCTGCCGAGCCCGGAACGGAAACCGTTAGGGACCGGGATTTTTGTGAGGCACTCTTAATCTGACGCTCGCCGCGGGCATGATCCTCAAAAGAGAGTGGCGAGTGCTTCGCGGGTGAAATCCTTTAAATGCTCGTGGCGTCCCTCGCGGATCTTGCTGACCCAATGCGGATCGGACAGCACGGCCCGGCCGACAGCAACGAGGTCGAAGTCGCCGCGCGTGAGACGGCGAATGAGTTCGTCGAGCGGATCGGGACGCGAGCTCTCGCCTTGGAAGGCGGCAATGAACTCGCCCGAGAGTCCGACCGAGCCGACGGTGATCGTCTGCTTGCCCGTCAGCCTCTTCGCCCAACCCGCGAAGTTCAGGTCCGAGCCTTCGAACTCCGGCTGCCAAAACCGCCGCTGCGAGCAGTGGAAGATGTCGACCCCCGCCTCGGCGAGGGGGGCGAGCCAAGCCACCATCTCGTCGGGTGTCCGCGCGAGTTTCACCGCGAAGTCCTGCTGCTTCCACTGTGAAAGGCGCAGGATCACGGCAAAATCTTCCCCCACCGCGGAACGAACCGCCCGCACGACCTCGACGGCGAAGCGGCTGCGCTCGGGCAAGGTCACGCCGCCGTAGCGGTCCTGACGCTGGTTGACGCCGGTCCAGAAGAACTGATCGATGAGGTAGCCGTGCGCGCCGTGAATCTCGACCGCATCGAAGCCGAGCCGTTTGGCTTGCGCCGCGGCACGGCCGAACGCCGCGACGGTCTCGGCGACGTCGGTCTCCGACATCGCGACGCCGCCGGCCTCCCCGGGGACGACGAGCCCGGAGGGGCCTTCCATGGGAGCGGGCGGCTTCCATCCGGACGCATGCGGGGCCACGATTCCCATATGCCAGATCTGCGGCGCCATCGCGCCTCCGGCGGCATGAACCGTGTCGATGACGCGTTTCCATCCTGCGAGTGCCCGTTCGCCATGGAAATGAGGGATCGCGGGATCGTTCGACGCCGTCGGCCGGTCGATGACGGTGCCTTCCGAGATGATGAGACCCATTTCGGGTGCGCGTCGGCCGTAATAGGCGGCGACTTCCGTTGTCGGAACGCCGGCGGGAGAGAACGAGCGCGTCATCGGCGCCATGACGATCCGATTCTGCAGCCGGAGCGACTTGTGCTCGAAGGGGCTGAACAAGATGTCGAGGCTCATGGCGATCTCCATGATCGGCTCGCTTGAGTCCCGAAGCTCATCCGGGGACGGAACCGTTGCGCGGCGCCGCGCGGCGCAGGCCGCTACTCCGCTGCAGCAGGTGTTTCGCCCGGTGTGTTCGGGGTCTGTGCGACCTCGCGCCCGCCGCGCCGACGACGTGCGCGCTTGCCGGTCGGGTTGGCCTCGCCCTCGGCCGCCTCGGTTTGCGGCTCCAGCACCACCGTCTGCCGAGTGCCGTCCCAACGGGCCAGAACGCGGTCTCCCTCGTGCACTCGGTCGGCCAGCATCGCGCGGGCAAGCTGCGTTTCCAGTTCCGATCGGATCAGGCGCCGCAGCTCGCGCGCGCCGAATTCCGGGCGGAAGCCCGCCGCTGCGAGGTGATCGACGAGACTCGGGTCGATCACGAGGTCGATGCCCTGGCCCTGTGCCGTGCGCCGAACCCGCTCCAGCTGCAGTTCGACGATGGAGCGGATCTCACCCTGCCCGAGCGCGTGGAATACGATGATCTCGTCGATGCGGTTGATGAACTCGGGCCGGAAGTGGCCGCGCAGCACGTCCATCAGCTCGCGCTTCAGGCGAGCCGGATCGTCGGCCTCCGTTCCGCGCAGGCGCAGGTTGCGCTGGATGATGTCGGCGCCGAGGTTCGACGTCGCGATCAGGACCGTGTTCGTGAAGTCCACCACCCGGCCCTTGCCGTCGGTCAGTCGGCCGTCGTCGAACACCTGCAGCAGCGTGTTGTAGACGTCCGGGTGCGCCTTCTCGATCTCGTCGAGCAGCACGACTGCGTAGGGCCGTCGCCGCACGCGCTCGGTGAGCTGTCCGCCCTCCTCGTAGCCGACATAGCCGGGGGGCGCGCCGATCAGGCGCGAGACGGCGTGCCGCTCCATGTACTCGGACATATCTAGGCGGATCAGCGCATCCTCATCGCCGAACACCGTCTCGGCCAGCGCTTTGGCGAGTTCCGTCTTGCCGACGCCCGTGGGGCCGAGGAACAGGAAGGTCGCGATCGGCCGTCGGCCCTCGCGCAGGCCCGCCCGGGCGAGCCGGACGGCATCGCTCACGGCCCTCACCGCCTCTTCTTGGCCTATAACCCGCTCGTGCAGTCGCTCTTCCATAGCGACCAGCCGCTGGCGCTCCTCCGTGGTCAGCTCGCTCACGGGCACGCCGGTGAGCTTCGAGACGACCTGCGCCACGTGCTCGGACGTGACCTCGGCCGATCCCGAGCCGCGCTCGCGCCGCCAGCGATCGGTCGCCTCGCCGAGTTCCTTGTCCCTGGCGGCGTGCTGCGCCTGGATCTCCTGGGCACGGTCGAACTGCCTGCGGGACGCCGCATAGTCCTGCTCGCGCTTGAGCTGGCGCACCTCGGCCTCGAGTTCCTGCACATCGATCGGCCTGGCCGTGGCCGAGATCTTCACCCGAGCCGCCGCTTGGTCGATGAGGTCGATGGCCTTGTCGGGCAGGAACCGGCCCGTGATGTAGCGGTCGGACAATTCCGCCGCGGCGATCACCGCATCGTCGGTGATGGTGACCTTGTGGTGCGCCTCCAGCGTATCGCGCAGGCCGCGCAGGATCATGATGGTCTGCGCCACCGTGGGCTCCGGCACGAGGACCGGCTGGAAGCGCCGCTCCAGGGCCGCGTCCTTCTCGATGTGCTTCTGATACTCGTTGAGCGTGGTCGCGCCGATGAGGTTCAGTTCGCCTCGGGCCAGGGCCGGCTTGAACACGTTGGCGATGTCGAGTCCGCCCTCGCCGCCACCCTGGCCGGCCCCCACGATGGTATGGATTTCGTCGATGAACAGGATGAGGTCCTCGGCGGCCTCGACCTCCTTGAGGATCTCTTGCACCCGCTCCTCGAACTCGCCGCGGTACTTGGAACCGGCTACCATGGAGTTGATCGAGAGCTCGACCAAGCGCTTGTCCCGCAGGCTTTCGGGCACCTCGCCGTCGACCATGCGTTGGGCCAGTCCCTCCACGATGGCGGTCTTGCCGACGCCGGGCTCGCCGATCAGCACCGGATTGTTCTTCTTGCGCCGGGCGAGCACCTCGACTGTGGTCTCGATCTCGCGCGCCCGCCCGATCACCGGGTCGAGCTTGCCGTCACGGGCGAGCTGCGTGAGATCGCGCGCATACTTGTCGAGATTGGGCGTGTTGGTGGGGGTGTCCACGCGGCCTTCCTCGGCACCGCGCCCGACGACTTTGGTGACTTGCTGGCGGATCGCCTGCGGCGTGAGCCCATATCGGCGCAGCACATCGGCGGCGAGGCCCTCGCCTTCCTCGGTCAAGCCGATCAGCAGGTGCTCCGGACCGACATAGGAATGACCGAAGTCCCGCGAGGCCTGGAAGGCGCGGGACAGGGCATTCTTGACCCGGGGCGAGACACCGACTGCGGCGTCGTCCGTGTCGGACCTGTCCGCGTCCGCCTCGCCGCCCGTGCCTTGTCCGTCCTGGTCAAGCTGCCGGCGCAGGTCTTCGACCGTGACCTTGAATTGGTCGAAGATGGTGCGCACGACGTCGCTCTCGGTCAACGCGTAGAGCAGATGCTCGGTATCGACCTCGCGCCGGTTCAGGTCCCGGGCGCGCCGCGCGGCTCCCTGCAGGATCTCCTCGGCATGGGCGGACAGGCGCTCGGCGATGCCGCCCGCCGGCCGGCCACGCGATGCGCCGCGGCCGGACCCGACCGGGCCGGGCGTCCTGCCCGGCTCTTCTTCGGCCTCGCCGGCGGGTGAGGCGTTCCGTCCGGAGCGGGGCCCGCGGCCGAAGAAGTCGCCGCCGAAAACCTCGTCGAAGAGGCTGCCGCCCGCCCCGCCGAACAACGATTCCAGCGGGGAGCTGGGGCGGCCCTGCTGGCGCGCAAGGCGACGGTAATCGACGTCGCACAAGTCCATCGTCTGGCGCTGGCCGTTGCTGACCACCTGGGCCCGCACCGTGGCCGGCCGCACCCCACAGATATCGCAGATTCCGTTCGCCATGCCGCGCTCCCTGAGGACTTGGCTGGAGCTTGAAGTATTCGGCTGGAGCCCGATCCGCATCGCCGGGCAGCGCTGGCGTGATCCGGCTCAATCTCGACCGTCGAGCCTTCCCGATCGGCTTGCCAAGAAGGATTGACGGTGTCGCCCCGCTGCGGATCACGCGACCCGACGACGGCGTCAGATCGCGCGCTGGAGATGATGCCGCTTCGCATAGGGCTCGTGCGCCCACAAGCGCCGTGCCTCGTCGAAGGTCCGGTTCAGTCGGACCCGGTCGTCGACGGCGGCGATCCAATCCGGGGTGACGTATTGGTGCTGGTTTCGAGGCTCCTGGTCGGCGCGGCAGATCTTGAGGTGACCGCCTTCGACCTTGTCGACCGATCCGATCCGAGTCCCGTCGCGGTCGACGACGGTCATGCCTGCGATGATCAGATCGAGCAGAGGACGTCCTTCCTCGCCATCAATGACGTTCATCGACATGTCGGGTTCTCCATCTGAATGAACGATGTCTCGTGGGCTTGGATCACGGCTCTCCTTGCGCCAGAGCCCCGTATCCCCGGTGCGTCAGCTCGATCGTGCCAGCGTCCGGAGTTGCGACATATCCGGCATGTGCGAGTTCGGAGACCGCGACCGTGACCGCAGGGTCGGTCCCGAACCGTTCCTCCAGCGTCGTGATGCGCAGGCGTGCTCCAGGCAGCCGGTGCGTGCTACGGAAGTACGCCAGGATCTCGCTCGCTATCTCCGACAGCATCGCCGACATCCCCCGCCGGTCGCCGCGACCGGCCCGCGACCCCGCACCGTCCACAGCGCGGCGCCCAACTCGTGAGACGCGGCTTGTCGGTCGGGTCCGATCACCACGTGCCGCCTCAGGGCGGCCACCTGCACATGCGTCGCGTTCCGTGCCTTGTTGAACGCATGCAGGCCATTCGCACACATGCGGCACCTCCGTGGCTCTGTGTCGGAGTCAGATGGCGTCGCCACGCCGCCGCGACACTCGGACAATCCCTAGGGAAGTACCGAACAGGCAAGCAGCTCGAATTGTCGGCTCAGGAAGCGCCCAGGTTGAGGAAGGTAGCGCCAAACGCATCTTCTAGAAAAATCAGAGCGCCCGCAGGGCACGACATGGCTGCTTCTCGGGATTCATTCACTCCCGACGGCCGTGCCGAAAATGCCACGGAGAACACCCTAGGCATCGACCGAATATCTCAGGGCCGGCAGCCTGTGCTCCTCTGACTTGGCAACCGATGTCAGGCCAGGAGAGCGCGATGCGAGCAGTCGTCTACAATGGCCCGCGTGATGTCCTCGTGCAGGACGTGCCCGACGCGCGGATCGAGCGGCCGACCGACGTGCTGGTGCGGATCACGAGCACCAACATCTGCGGCTCCGACCTGCACATGTACGAGGGCCGGACCGACTTCCCGCGCGGGGGCGTGTTCGGGCACGAGAACCTCGGCCAAGTGGCCGAAGTGGGCGCGGCCGTCGATCGGGTGAAGGTCGGGGACTGGGTCGCGATCCCCTTCAACATCGGCTGCGGTTTCTGCAAGAACTGCGAGCGGGGCCTTAGCGCGTTCTGCCTGACGACGGCGGATCGCAGTGTCATGCCGAACATGGCCGGCGCCGCCTACGGCTTTGCCGATATGGGCCCGTATCGCGGCGGTCAGGCCGATTTGCTGCGCGTCCCCTACGGTGACTACAACTGCCTCAAACTGCCACCGGACGCCGAGGAGCGGCAGAGCGACTACGTGATGCTGGCCGACATCTTCCCGACCGGCTGGCACGCTACGGAATTGGCGGGCCTGCGTCCGGGCGAGTCGATCGTCATCTATGGGGCTGGGCCGGTCGGCCTCATGGCGGCCCATGCGGCGATGATCAAGGGCGCCTGCATGGTGATGGTGGTCGATCGCCATCCCGACCGCCTGCGCCTCGCTGGCTCGATCGGGGCGCTGCCCATCGCCGATTCCAAGGGCTCCGCCGTGGATCAGGTGCTCGAACTGACGAACGGCATCGGGGCCGACCGCGGCTGCGAGTGCGTCGGCTACCAAGCGCACGACCCGCAGGGGCAGGAGCACCCCAACATGACCATGAACGACCTGGTGAAGTCGGTGAAGTTCACCGGCGGCATCGGCGTGGTCGGCGTCTTCACGCCGCAGGATCCGGCGCCGCAGGACCCGCTCTACAAGCAGGGCGAGATCGTGTTCGACCACGGCCTGTTCTGGTTCAAGGGCCAGACGATCGGCGTCGGCCAGTGCAACGTGAAGGCCTATAACCGGCAGCTGCGCGACCTCATCTCGACCGGCCGCGCGAAGCCCTCCTTCATCGTCTCGCACGAGCTTCCGCTGGGAGAGGCACCGAACGCCTACCGGCACTTCGACGCGCGCGACGAGGGCTGGACCAAGGTGATCCTCAAACCCGCCGCATGACCCGTCTGACCGGGCGAGCCGCCGCTCGCCCGGCTTGTTCGACACGTGCCTGATGGGCCCGAGCGTGAGAATTCCATGCCGATCTACGACTACGCCTGCGACGCCTGCGGGCCGTTCACGGCCATGCGGCCCATGGCGCAGTTCCGGGACCCGTGCACCTGCCCGGAATGCGGCACCGCGGTCGCACGGGCCTTCCTGAGCGCACCGGCCATTGTCGTCGGAAACGCGGATGGCCGCGTCGCCCGCGCCTTGACCAGTCCGAGTGCGACCGACCCGAGCCGAGCTTCGTCCGCCCATCCGGCCGGCTGCGGCTGCTGCATGCGCCGGCCGCCGATCCCGAGTGCCCTGTCCTCGACCGGCCGCGTCTTCTCCTCGAACGGCCCGCTGCCTCGGAGCGGACGGTGAGCGATGCGATCGGACCGGCCCCCCCACCCTCGAACGAGGCTCGCCATGGTGACCAAAGCGCTGTTCGTCCGCCTGGAGGCCAAACCCGGACGAGAGGCCGACGTGGAGGCTTTCCTGCGCGGCGGTCTCTCGATCGTCGCGGGGGAGCCGGCGACGACGGCCTGGTTCGCGCTCCGGGTCGGACCCGCGACTTTCGGCATCTTCGACGCCTTCCCCGACGAGTCGGGCCGGCAAGCGCATCTGTCCGGCGGGGTCGCGCAGGCGCTGAAGGCGCAAGCGCCCGAACTGTTCTCCGAGCCGCCTTCGATCGGGGAAATCGACGTGCTCGCCTCGAAGCTTCCCAAGTAGCGGCGGTCGCTACCCCATGAATCACATCAAAAGGACCACCGATATGGCTGGTATCAGCGGATTGAAGATCGCCATCCTGGTCACGGACGGCTTCGAGCAGGTCGAGCTGACCGAACCGCGCAAGGCACTCGACGAGGCTGGCGCCGACACCTCGATCGTATCGCCCAAGGACCGTCAAGTCCGCGGCTGGAAGTTCACGGAATGGGGTGAAAGTGACCTGACCGGCTGGCTTTGGACCGGGCTGATTGAGAGGATCAGTCAGGACCGAAGGAGTCGGACATGCGGCGAGGACAGAAGACGAGTGCGGA
>NZ_JBELQE010000055.1:0-16483 GCF_040270385.1 Methylorubrum podarium
CGTCGGAGGGGAGGGCGGGCGGCGTCTCCGCTTCGGCCTCGGCCGGTTCCGCCGCGGACTCGCCGCCCGGCGCCGCTCCGCCTTCCAACGCGCCGAGCATCGCCTCGAAGCCGGAGGCGCCGCCCGCGCGCGGATCCTCGCCCGCGGGCGCACGGCCGGCTTCGGCCTTCGGCCGCAGCGGGAGGAGAGTGTCGAGGGACGGCATCACGCGTCGATCGTCCGGGGTTCGGGAGCGGGGAGTCTCAAGGGATGCCTGTGGCGCCATCCATGGCGCGCTCGGCCCGAGCCAGGGCCTCCTGCGCCCGCAGGAGCGAGGCGGAATCCGGGATCGGCCGGCTCGCCGAGGGCGGCGGAGCGGGCCGGGCCTCGGCGACCGGGGACGGCGTGCGGATCTGCCGGGCGGTCGAGAGCGCGGCGTCGAGCAGCTCCGCATCGGAGGCCGCGAACTCGGCGCGGTCGAGGCCGCGCAGGGCCTCGTAGCCCTCCTCGAAGCGCCCGTCCGCCACGATCAGCGACGCGCCGCGATAGAGCCGCGCCTGCGCCGCCGGCTGCGAATCCGGCGCGGCGAGCCCCATCGCCCGCTCGGCGGCGAACAGGGCGGTCTCTCGGCGCCCCTGCTCGAGCCCGGCCCGCGACACGAGCAGGTAGAGGTCGCGACGGCTCTCCGGCTCGATCTCGTCGAGCATCCGCTCGAGGCTGGCGATGCGGGTGCGGTCGCTGTCGAAATCGAGGCGGGTCAGCGCCCCGGCGAAGCGCTGGCGGAAATTGCCGGCATAGACCGAGCGGCGGAAGCGGCGCAGGTACTGGATCGCCAGGGCCTCGAAGCGCCGCGCGTCGCCGCCCTGGGCGACCACGAAGATCTGGCGGCGCAGCGCGCCCTCTTCGACCAGGGTGCCGGGCGCGAGCAGCCGCGCGAGGTCCAGGAGTTCGAGCGACTTCGCGGGCGCCTCGCGCACCATCAGCGCCGATTGCGTCAGCGCGAGCTGGCCGGCGAGGCCGGACGGCATCGTGCGCGGATCGATGCCGGCGAGCTTGGCCCGCGCTTCCCGCTCCCGACCCTCAAGATAGGCGAGCGCCCCGAGCGCCAGGGACTGCTCCGCCTCCGGCGCCTTGCCGGATTTGAGCAGCGCCCGCAGGGCCGCCGGCCCGCCGCCCGCCAGCGCGAAGGTGACGGCGGCGCGCACGTTCTCGGCGTCCGTCCAGGCTTCGGGATCGAGCGCCATCAGCCGCTGCTCGATATGGCCGAGAAGCTGGCGCTGCGCGAGATGCGCCTGGGTCGAGCCGCGGGCGATGCGGTCCTGCAGCAGCTGAAGCGTGCGCGTCAGCTCGACGGGCAGGCCGCGCGCCTTCACCGGCAGCGGTTCGATCGGTTTCGCCGGAGCGCCGTGCCCGCCATGGCTGTCCGCGGGCGGCGCGTGACCGTCGCCGTGCTCGGCGGCACCGGCCGGAACGATGGCGAGGCCGAGGGCGAGCGCCGCTGCCGCGAGGGCGGCCGAGCGGTTGGACCGAGCCGGGGATGCCCGAAAGGAAATCATTCCGGCAGGCCCCGCAGCAGGATCTCGATGCGGCGGTTCTCGGCGGCCTTCGGATCGGCGGCGATGCGGGGCTGGCGGTCGGCGTAGCCCTCGATGCGCTCGATGCGCGCCTCGTCGAGGCCGCCGCGCACGAGCATGTAGGAGGCCATCTGCGCGCGCGCCGAGGATAGGCGCCAGTTGTCGTAGGTCTCCGAGCGGAACGGGCGTCCGTCGGTATGGCCGCGCACGACGACGCGGCCGGGGCGGCTGTTGAGGATCTTGGCGATGCGCTCCAGCGCCTTGACCACCTTCGGCGTCGGCTCGGCCGAGCCGATACCGAACATGCTGAAATTGATCTCGTCGGTGATGCTGATGAGCACGCCCTCGCCGGTGCGGCGCACCTCGACATGCGGCGCGGGCGCGGTGTTGGGCAGCGACGGCACGGCTCTCGCGATCTCGGCCTTCAGCGCCGAGAGGGCGGCGGTCTCGGCCGCCTTCGCCGCCTGATCGGCGGCGGCCGGCTCCTTCAGCGCCGGCGCATCCGCCCTGGCGACGCGCGTCGTCTCGGGCTGCGCCGGTCTGGCCTCGGGCGCCGCCGCCTCCGGGGCCGCCTCGGACGCGGGCTTCGCGGCGGGCATGTCCAGCGGCATCGGCTCGGCGGAGGCGAGCTTCACGCCGGCCTGGCGCATGGCCTCGCGCAGGCTCTGCCGGGCGATCTCCTTGGGGCCGTCCTTCTGCGGTTCCTTCGCCTTGACCGGAGCGCCGCTCTGAGCGCCGTTCTGGGCGCGCGCGTCGAGGCGCGCCTCGGCCGGGGCGGCGGCGACGGTGTCGAGGGCGCCGGGGTTGTCAGTGCGCTGGCGCGGCAGGGCGGCGACCTGCCAGTAGAGCGGGTCGAACGGGTCGCGCCCGGTCTCGCCGCCGGCCACGCCCGGCAGTCCGGCTTCGAGCGCGGCGGCGTCGGCGCTCGCCGCCTCCGGCCCGGCCTCGGCCTCCGCGGCGAGCTTGGCGAGCACGGCGTAGGGGTCCTGGAACAGGGCGGATTCGCGGGCGCGGCTCCCCGGCGCGCCGGCCGCGTCACCCTTCCCCTCAGCGCCCTTGCCCTCGGCGCTGCCGCCGTCGCCCTTGCCCTTCCCCGACGGGGCGGGATCGTTGGGCGCGTCCTGCGGGTCGTTCACGCCCTTGCGGTCGTGGGTGACCTCGGCGAGCTTCACCGGGTTGAAATACTCGGCGATGGTCTGCTTCTGCTCCTTGCTGGTGGAGTTGATCAGCCACATCACCAGGAACAGGGCCATCATCGCCGTCATGAAGTCGGCGAGCGCGATCTTCCAGGCACCGCCGTGATGGCCGTCCTCGTGGTCGCCGTGGCGCTTGATGATGATGATCTCGTGGGCGTGTTCCGACATCTCACGCCTCCGCGACCGCCGCAGCGATCAGGCGGCTCCAGGCCGCGAGTTCGGTTTCGATCACGGTCTCGCCCGCGCTCACGCACACCTCCGGCCCCGCATCCGCCTCGAAGGCGATGCCGGCCGAGAGGCCGCCGAGCCGGGCGGACAGGGACGCGATCAGGTCGTCCGGCCCGCGCACCCGCACGGCCGCCCGCTGCGGCTCGGCCAGGATGCGACGGAGGGCGGCGCCGAGTTCGTCGAGCGCCCGCCGCTGCAGCGCCTCGCCCAGGACGGGCGCGATCAGCCGCGCGACCCGGTCCGACAACGTGGCGTCGAGCGCCTGCATCGCCGCGGTGAAGCCCGCCGCAAGGGCCTCGCCCTGTGCCTCGGTCCAATCGCGGCGCGCCTGCGCCAACCCTTCCTCGAACAGGGCCTGCTGCGCCACGCGCTCGAGCGCGGCCTGCGCCAGCGCCGCCTCCAGTGCCTCCGCGTGGCCCTGCGCACGCCCGCGCGCCTCGGCGGCGGCGATCAGCGCCTCGCGGTCCTCCACCGGCCGTGCCGCCGCGGCGGCGCGGGGCAGGATCGGTTCGATCGCGTGCGCCGCCTCGGGCTCGACCATGGACGGCGCCGGGGTCGGCTCCGGGGTCGAAGCGGGGGCGCGGAACCACGTCCCCGAAAAATCCGGCTCGTCGGCGACCGGCGCGGGCGGCGGCGGCGCGGAAAAATCCGGCAGGTAGCGGGCGATCACCGCGTCCATCACGCCGGCTCCTCACGCATGAGCCAGCGCTTGAGGACGGCCGCGACCTGCTCCTCGTCGATGTCGATGAGCTGCTCCAGCCGCTTCTGCGGCGAGCGGGCCATCTTGTCCTCGAGCTCCTCCAGCAGGCCGGCGACGCCGGGCGCCGGCAGCTTGGCGGTCTCGGCCTGACCGACGGCGCCGGGAAGGGCCGCGCCGGGTGCAGCGAGCGCCGCCGTCCCCTCGGACGCCATGCCAGCGGCGAGTGCGGGCGCGCCCTCGGGTCCGGCGAGCGCGGCGGCCTCGATCTGGGCGGTCTCGGGCGTCGCGAGGATGGCGCGCAGCGCTGGGCGCAGGCCGAACCAGATCAGCAGGCCGGCCACGACGAGGATCGTCGCCGCGTTGATGAGCGTGCCGGACTGCTTCATCATCACGTCGGTGAGCGAGAGCGGCGGCACCGGCTCCAGCGGCTGGCCGTCGTTGACGAAGCCCACCGCCGCGACCTTGATCGTGTCGCCGCGCTCCTTGCTGAAGCCGGCCGCCGAGCCGACCAGCTCCTCGATCTCCGCGATCTGCTTATCGAGGCCGGCCTTCTCGTCGGGGCCGGCGAGCGCGGTCAGCCGCGAGCGGTTGACCAGCACCGCGACCGAGAGCCGGCGGATGGCGTAGCCGTCGCTCACCGTCTGGATCGTCTTCTGGGAGATCTCGTAGTTGGTGAGGTCTTCCTTCTTCGAGCTCTCGTTGCTCGACTGGTCGTTGCCGTCCGAGCGGGTGCGCTGGTCGGGCAGGTTCTCCTGCGCGCTGGTCGGGCGCTGGCTGTTGCGGTTCTGCGCGTTCTCGTTCTCGCGCACCGAGCGCACCGAGCGCTCGACGCGCTGGTCGGGGTTGTAGATCGTCTCGTTGGTCGACGTCTTGTCGGTGTTGAGCTGGGTCGCGACGCTGACCTCGAAATTGCCGACGCCGAGATAGGGCGCCAGCGTGCGGCGGATGTTGTCCTGCATCTCGCGGCTGACCGACTTCTCCAGCGTCGCCATCTTGCCGGTCGGCGCCGTGCCGGCGTCGTCGCCCGCGAGCAGCACCGTCCCCTCCGAGCCGATCACGGTGACGCGGTCGGGCTTCATGCCGGGGATCGCCGAGGCGACGAGCTGGCGGATCGCCTGCGCGCCGGACACGTCGTCGGCGGGCTCGGTGCGCACCACGACGGAGGCGGAGGCCGGCTGCTGGTCGCGGCGGAACGAGCCGCGGTCGGGCAGGACGAGGTGGACGCGGGCGGCGCGCACGCCCTTCATGCCCTGGATGGTGCGGGCGATCTCGCCCTCCAGCGCCCGCACGCGGGTCACCTCCTGCATGAAGGAGGTCATGCCAAGCGACCCGAGATCGTTGAACAGCTCGTAGCCGGATTTCGAGCTCTGCGGCAGGCCCTTCTCGGCGAGCAGCATCCGCGCCTGCGCGGTATGGCCGAACGAGACGAGGACGGCCGTGCCGTCGGACGACACGTCGAAGGGGATGCCGTTGTCCTTGAGCACGCCGCCGATGCGCGACACGTCCTCGCGCGACAGGCCGGTATAGAGCGTCTCCTGGGCCGGGCGGCTGAGATAATAGGCACCGACGCCGACGCCGAGAAACACGAGGAGGCCGACCAGCCCGAGGGCGATCAGCCGCCTCGCGCCGAGATCGACGATATTGCTCCACAATCTCTCGGCTTGCTCGCGACCGAACATCCCGGACCGATCCCGTTGGCGACCTGACACGCGTCGCCAGCCTGAATGAGGGCTCAGCCTTGCGCGGGGATTGCGGCGCGGCGCATCTTCGCGCGGTCTTCGAACGAGGGCCGTCGATGATCGGGGATGTTCCGGACGAAGCCTGGATGGCCCGGGCCCGGCCGCTCGGGCCGTTCCTGTGCGATGCCGCCTTCCGCATCGCCGACAGCCTCTATATCGGCCCCGACCATGGCATCGGTCCGGACGATTGGGAGCGGCTGCGGGTGCCCCTCGATCCGCCGGACCTTCCGTGCCGCCTCCCGCCTCTCGCGGCGGCGGCCGATCTGCCGGGCCATGAGCCGGCACTGATCGCCCATTACGAGAGGCTGGTCGCGGCCGCGCAACGGCACGGCAAACCCGCGGCCCTGGCGCATCCGTTCCCGTACTTCTCGGTGACGCCGCTCGTCCTGGAGGCCGACCGGCCGGTCATCTCCTTCCCCTGGACCGACGACGTGCCGCAGACGCGGGCGATCCTGACGTCACTCGCCGGCGCGGGCGCCGACGGCGTGGTCTGGGACGAGATCGACCAGAGCTGGTTCATGCGCGTCGTCGTCCGTGACGGGACGCTGTTCGTCGCCGAGGGCGATCCGGACGAGGGGCCGGACGTCGTGCTCCGCGTCGAGGCGAGGGCGGTCGCCGACCAGGCCGCGGCAGCCCTGGCGCGTCTGAGGACGCTGCACGCGCACCTGACCCGGGCGTTCGGGCGCGACCTCTGGTCCTACGGCGGCTGAGTGACCGATCCGGAGACCGGCGCCCTGGTCGGGCTGCTGACGCGCCGCGACCTGCTTCAGGTGCGGGCGTCCACGGTGCGGGCCGAGACCGAGCGGCGGGCCTACCGCGCCATGCTGCGCGTCAGAAGAACGACCGCACCAAGCCGCTGACCAGCAGGTTCCACCCGTCGATCAGGATGAAGAACAGCACCTTGAACGGCAGTGAGATCACAGTCGGCGGCAGCATCATCATGCCCATCGACATCACGATGGTGGAGACGATGATGTCGATGACGAGGAAGGGCAGCACGATCAGGAAGCCGATCTCGAAGCCCCGGCGCAGCTCCGAGATCATGAAGGCCGGGATCAGGATGCGCAGGTCGATCTTGTCCCCGGCTTCAGCCTTAGGAAAGTTGCGGCTGGCCAAGTCGGAGAATGTCTGAAGGTCCTTCGGGCGCACGTGCTGGGCCATGAACTCGCGGAACGGCTCGACGATCTTGCTGAACGCCTCCTCCTCGCCGATGCGGTTCTCCTGCAGCGGCTTCACGCCCTCGTTCCAGGCGCGGTCGAAGGTCGGCGCCATGACGTAGAAGGTCATGAACAGGGCAAGCGAGACGAGGAACAGGTTGGCCGGCGTGCTCTGCAGGCCGAGCCCGGAGCGCAGGAACGAGAAGGCGACGGCGAAGCGCGTGAAGCTCGTCACCATCACGAGTAGGCCCGGCGCCAGCGACAGCACGGTGAGCATCGCGACGAGCTGGATGATGCGCCCGGACGCGGCGCCGTTGCCCGGCGGCAGCAGCGCGTCGAGGCCGGGCACGCCGGTGACGCCGCCCTGCGCCAGGGCGGCGGTGGCGGAAAGCCCCAGGACCGCCGCTGCCAGAGTCAGGCGCCGGATCATCCGCCCGCTCATTGGACCACCAGCGATTCGACGATGAGCTCGCGCACCGCGCCCTTGGTGCGGATCGCGACGCGCTCGTTGAGATCCTCGCGCAGGTGCTGCAGCCCGCTCGCGCCCTCGATCTGCGCCATGGAGAGCGTGCGCAGATAGGCGAGCGCGTCGGCGCGGATCTCGGCGAGGGTCACGTCGGGGTTCGGCAGGGACCCTGTCTTGAACACCACCGAGGATTCGATCCGCACCCAGGAATCGGTCGGCTCGGCGAGGTTGGCCACCACGGAGCCGACGCTGCGCAGGCTCAGGTCGCCGGTGTAGTTGAGCACCTTCACCGCCTTGTCGGCTTCCTCGCGCTTCTTGAGGTCGACCGACTTCTCGACGCTGCCGAGAAGGTAGACGCCGAGCCCGCCCCCGGTCCCGACGGCAACGAGGGTGACGAGGGCGAGCGCCCCGATCCAGCCCTTGCCGCCCTTCTTGGTATCCTTGGCGTCCGCCATGTTCGCCCCCGTCAGAACGGCGCCACGGTCTCGAAGACCTGCTGGCCCAGCGTGGGGTTCTGCACGTCGGTGAGGCGCCCGCGGCCGCCGTAGGAGATGCGGGCCTCGGCGATCTTGTCGTAGTCGATGGTGTTCTTGCGCGAGATGTCGCGCGGGCGGACGATGCCGGCGACGTTGAGCACGCGCACCTCGTTGTTGACCCGCACCTCCTGCGAGCCCGAGATCACCACGTTGCCGTTGGGCAGCACCTCGGTGACGACCGCCGCGACCGAGAGGCTGAGCGATTCCTTGCGGTCGATCGAGCCCTGGCCCTTGGTCTCGGTGCCGGAGCGGATTCCGGTATCGGCGGTGGCCGAATCCTTCAGCCCCGAGACGCCGTAGCCGAAATCGAAGCCGAGGAAGCTCTTCTGGCTGCGCTCGCGCTCGGTGGCGTTGTCGAACTGCGCCTTGTCGTTGATGGCGATGCTCACCGTGATGACGTCGCCGACGTCGCGGGCACGCGGATCCTGGTAGAGCGCGGCGCTCGCCGGGCTCCAGGTCGAGTGGTAGCTGTGGCGCGCACCCAGGGCGCCGAAGCTGGTCGGCAGCGGCTCGCGCGGCGCGTTGAGGCCGGTGCCGATCGGCGTCAGCACGGGCGGGCGGCCGAGGCGGTCGAGGTCGCTCTGGCAGGCGCCGAGCGAGAGGGCGAGCAGGGCCGCCGCGGCGGTGGGAGCAGTGCGCATCACGACCTCTGGTTCTTCTTCGGCGCCGGCGCGGTCGCGTCCTTGCGGCCGGATTCGGACATGGCGCGGGCAAGCCCGGCGGCGCGGGCCGCCTCCATCTCGGAGAGGATGGCGCTGGCGGTTCGGGCGTTGAGCTTGGTCAGCAGGGCCGCCGCCGCCTCGTCGGGCATGTTGGCGAGCTGGAGCGCCGCCGCGTCGGGGCGCATCTTGGCGTAGACCGCGACCACGCTCTCGTCGGCCTTGGCCAGGAACTCGTTGCGGCGCTTGAGCCACGCCTCGTACTCGGCCCGCTTCTCTTCGAGGAGCTTGATGCGCTCTTCGACCTGCCGCTCCATCGCCGCGAGCTGCTCCTTCTGCCAGGCGAAGCGGGCATCCGCCGCGGCGTCGGCGATGTTGGCGCAGTAGCCGGTCTTGGCCGGCTCCTTGGCGACGTAATCCTGGGCGGAGACGTCCTTCGGGGCGTCGCGGACGGCGAGCGCCCGCATCGCCGCGTCCTTGGCCGGGTCGGCATGCTCACCGCCGGCCGCGAGGGCGCCGCCGGTGAGGGCGAGCCAGCACAGGCTGATGCGCAGCGTTGCTCCCATCACTGCACCACGAGCTCGGCCTGGAGGGCGCCGGCGGTCTTCACCGCCTGCAGGATCGCGATGATGTCGGTGGGCTTCAGCCCGACCTGGTTGAGGCCGCGCACCAGCGTCTGCAGGTCGGAGCCGCCGAGGATGGCGAGCTTGCCGCGCTCCTCCCGCGCGCTCACCTCGGTGCGCGGCACCACGACGGTCTGGCCGTTGGAGAACGGCTCGGGCTGCGACACCTCCGGCGCCTCGGTGACGCGCACCGTGAGGTTGCCGTGGGTCACGGCGACCGTGGAGATCGTCACGTTGCGCCCGATCACCACCGTGCCGGTGCGCTGGTCGACGACGACGCGGGCCGGGGTGTCGGGCTGGATCGTCAGGTCGCCGATCTGCGCCACGAGCCGGGTCTGAGCCATCTGGCGCGAGCGCATCACCACCACGGCGCGCTGGTCGCGGGCGCTGGCGATGCGCCGGCCGAAGGCGCCGAGCGACCACGCGTTGATCGCATCCGAGATCTGGGTTGCGGTCTTGAAGTCGGGGTTCTTCAGCTCGAACACGAGTTCGGGCAGGTCGCGGAAGGTGCCGGGCACCTCGCGCTCGATCAGGGCGCCGTTGGGGATGCGGCCGGCCGTCGGCACGCCCTGCGTCAGCTGCTCCGCCTGCCCTTGCACCGAGAAGCCGGAGACCGCGAGCGGCCCCTGCGCCGCCGCGTAGACGAGGCCGTCGCCGCCGGTCAGCGGCGTCATCAGCAGCGTGCCGCCGCGCAGCGAGGTGGCGTCGCCCATCGAGGTCACGGTGACGTCGATGCGCGAGCCGGTGCCGGTATAGGGCGGCAGGTCGGCGGTCACCATCACGGCGGCGATGTTGCGGGTGCGCAGGCGCGCGTCGCGCACGTTGATGCCGAGCCGGTCGAGCAGCGATTGCAGCGACTGCTCGGTAAACTGCGCGTTGCGCAGGGTGTCGCCGGTCCCCTGAAGGCCGGTGACGAGGCCGTAGCCGAAGATCTGGTTGTCGCGCACGCCCTTCAGCGTGGCGATGTCCTTGATGCGGGTGCCCGCCGCGAAGACCGGCCCGGTCATGACGGCGAAGCCGAGGCCGGTGAGCAGGCCGAGCAGGACGGCGAGGATCAGGCGGCGATGCATCGCCATCTGCCCGCGCGACGGCGCGGCGAGGGAGGCGCCACGGCGGGTCATTGCGCGCCGATCCGGATGCGGCCGTCGGCCATCACCGTGCCGAGGATGATGCGGTTGGTGTCGGTGTTGCGCACGCGGATCGTCTCGCCGAGGCCGCCGTTCTGGAGCGGCGCCCCGATGGCGGTGATGACGAGGCCGTTCTCCTCGAAGACCATCTGCGTCGGCGCGCCCCGGCTGACGAGGCGGGGATCGTCTACGGCGTTGACCGGCACCGGCTCGCCCGGCAGCAGCATCCGCCGCGCGGTGCGGCCGGCGATCGCGGCGGAGGCGTCGATGACGGCCGTGCGCGCCCGGTAGGTCGCGGGATAGGCCTGCATCCGCAGCATCGAGTCCTTGATCGTGTCGCCGGGATAGATCGTGACGGTCGGCACCGGCAGCATGAGCTCGGCATTCGCCATCCCCTCGGCGGCGCGCGCCGGGACCGCGGCGTGGAAGGCCGGGCCGGCGGCGAGGGCGGCGAGCACGAGGCCGCGGACGAAAGTCTTGCGGGGCATGGAGGATCGCGCCGAAGGAGGAGGGGAAGACGCGGCCGGCGTCACCGGATGCCCTTGGAGACCGTTCCGGCCATCTCGTCGGCCGCCTGGATCACCTTCGAGTTCATCTCGAAGGCGCGCTGGGCGGTGATCAGGCTGGTGATCTCCTTGACCGGATCGACGTTCGACCCTTCGAGATAGCCCTGCTGCAGCCGGCCGTAGCTCACGTCGCCGGGATTGCCGACGACCGGCGCGCCCGAGGCCGGGGTCTCGCGGTAGAGGCCGTTGCCGAGCGGCTCGAGGCCCGATTCGTTGGCGAAGTTGGCGAGCGTGAGCTGGCCGATATTCTGCAGCGCCACCTGCCCGTCGATCTTGGCGAAGACCTGACCCGACTCGTTGATCGTCACCTGGGTCGTGTTCTGCGGGATGAGGATCGCCGGATCGACGGCGTAGCCTTCCATCGTCACGAGCTGGCCGGCGTTGTTCTTGTTGAACGAGCCGGCGCGGGTGTAGTTGATCTCGCCCGCGGGGCTGGTGATCTGGAAGTAGCCGCGCCCGTTCACCGCCAGATCGAGCTGGTTGCCGGTGTTGGCGAGCGATCCCTGCCGGTGCAGGTTGCGGATCGCGGCCGCCCGCACGCCGAGGCCCAGCATCGCGCCCTCCGGCACCGCCTCCTGGCCCGCCTGGTTCGGGACGCCCTGCTGCCGCTCGGCCTGATAGAGCAGGTCGGTGAACTCGGCCCGCGCGCCCTTGAACCCGGTGGTGTTCAGGTTGGCGATGTTGTTGGCGATGACTTCGAGGTTGAGCTGCTGGGCGGACATGCCCGTGGCGGCGATGGCGAGCGCGCGCATGGCGAGGGATCCTTAAACGGGGCCGATCAGATCGGCATGCGGCTGAGTTCGAGGTAGGCGGCGACGACCTTGTCGCGGATCGCCACCACGGTCTGGAGGCTCTGCTCGGCGGACATCACCGCCTCGACCACCTGCTGGGCGGTGGCCTTGCCCTGGATGCCGGAGATCGCCGTCGCCTCGCCGGTGCGGATCGCGTCGCGGGCGCTTGCTGCGACCTGTGCCATCACGTCGCCGAAATCGGTGGGCGCCGTCGCGGCGGGCCCGGCGATCCCGGACACGGCGGCCGGCGAGAACGCGGCCTTCTGGGCCGGCGCGGTCTCGGCGAAGGAGGTTCCGGCGATCTTGTCGAAGGCCGAGAGAGAGGAGAGAGCTTCGATCATCGCGGACGGTCTCAGGACTTCAGGAGATCGATGACGCTGGCGACCATGGCCCGGGCCTGCTTGATGACCTGGAGGTTCGCCTCGTAGGAGCGGTTGGCCTCGCGCATGTCGGCCATCTCGACGAGCATGTTCACGTTGGGCAGCTTGACGTTGCCGCTCTCGTCCGCCGCCGGGTTGGCCGGGTCGTGCTCGGTGCGGAACGGGGCGGTGTCGGTGCCGATCTCGCGCAGGCGCACCGAGGCGACGCCCGCCGCCCGGTCGAGTTCGGCCCGGAACGTCACCGTCTTGCGGGCATAGGGATCCGCGCCCGGCGTCGCGCCCGTCGATTGCGCGTTGGCGAGGTTTTCGGAGACGACCCGCATGCGCAGCGACTGCGCTTCGAGGCCGGCGCTCGCGAGCCGCGAGGCGGAGAGCAGGGGATCGATCACGACCCGCTCCTGACCGCGGCCATCAGCATGCGGTGGAACGACTTCACCACCGCCGTATCGAGGTTGTGCTGCCGGGAGACGTCGCCGGCCTTGAGCATCTCCTGCTCCAGGCTGACCGCGCTCGACGATTCGAGCACCTCCCAGGTCTCCGACGGCTTCGCCTCGCGAACGGGGATGCGGTTGCCCGGCGCGTCCAGGTGGGTCCGGGCCGTCGAGGACATGTCGAGGCCGGTCTTGGCCAAGACCTGGGCGAACGGCATCACGTCCCGCGCCTTGTAGCCGGGGGTGTTCGCGTTCGCGACGTTTCCGGCGATGGTGGCCTGCCGCGTCGCGAGGTAGCGCGCGTGCTGCGAGGCGAGATCGAACAGGTAGACGCCCGTCGTCATGGTCACGCCCCCATCCCAAGGGCCTTCGGAGAAATGCCGGACGCGGGTGCACTCCGAGGGTGAGCTCCGCGTCGGATGGGAGGTTTAGGTAGGCAATCTTGCACGAGGCTGGCTCGCGCCTTGACAGGGGCGGCCCTCGCGGTAGCGCCTGTGGGTGATGGACCAGATCGACGAGCGGGCCGGCGCGGCGGCCTCCGACGCAGAGCGCGGCGGCGAGGGCGCGGCCCCGCTCCGGCCGGCCTCGGCCCGCTATGCCGGGGGCGCCGGGCCGGGCGGACGCGAGGGGCTGCACCGGATCGCGCCCAACAACCGCTTCGCGCGGGTGGGTTTCGGTTTTTCCGATCTCGCCCCCGGCCGCTGGGCCTGCCTGCAATTCGGCCTCGCCTTCGAGGAGGGCGAGGAGGCGGCCCTGGCCGTCGATGCCGCCGCGGCCGGCTTCGACTTCCTGGCGGCGGACGGCTCCAGCCTCGATCTCGACCACGTGCCGGGTCTCGCCCGCAGCCTGCTCGATCCGCAGGTCGCCTGGATTCCGGGGCCGGCGCTCCTCGGTGCGGATCCGTTCCGCATTGCCTTCCGCGTGCCCGATCAGGCGAGCGGCGTCGTCGTCACCCTGCGCTCCTGGCGCAACACGGGCGCCGTCACCGTGGCCGATCCGGTTCTGCGCCTCGGCGCGCCCGATCATGGGCCGGGGCCGCGTCGGCGCCCGCTCGGCGGAGAGGGGTTGCGATTCGGCTACGCGCTCGCCGAGGAGATCGCCCTGGTACTGCGCGGCCAGATCTACGCCGCGCGGGCCGACGAGCATGCCGCGCGGGTGCGGCTCGTCTACCGCGACCGGACGGGAGCGGAGATCGCGCCGCCCTACGCCAACGCGGTCTCCGTGCCGGGGCTCGGCGCGGTCATCAACCTCGCCGCACGACCGCAGGCCCGCCGCTTCACGCTGACGCTGCGCCCGCCGCCCGGCGCGGCCTCCGTGGAACTGGATTTCAGCGTCTGGGAGGATGCGGAGGATCCGCCGGAGGCCGAGCTGATCGGCCTGCCGGAACTCGCGCTCGAAGACGCGTTCCGGCTCGAGAGCCTGTGCGACGACGACCTCCTCGACGCGCCGGCCTTTCTCACCCGCCTCGCCGACCGGCTCGGCCTGCCCGGCGGCGTGCCCGGCTCATGGATCGCGAGATCCAGTGCGGGGGCCGCGCCGATCCTCGCTCGAGCCCGCGCGTTGCGGGAAGGCCCGGACCGAAGCGCGCGCATCGAGGGCGACAACGTGGTCCTGAGCCTTGCCGGCCTGCCCGACTGGACCTTGCCCGCGGCGCCGGACTGGCGCGAGGATCCGTTCCGCTCGGTGGCGTGGCGCCTCGCCTACCAGTCGCTGGCCTGGCTCCTACCGCTCGCCGCACTCCCCGGCACGGCGATGCGCGCTCAGAGCATTGCTGCCTCCTGGTCGCGGGCCAATCCCTGGGGCCAGCCGGCGGACGGCCTGAGCCTGCACCCGGCGGCCCTGGCTCCCCGCTCCGACGTGTTCGCGAGCCTGGTTGCGGACGGCGACGAGCCCGCCCGCGTCGAGATCGCCGCGGAAGCCGCGCGGCACGGCTTCGCGCTGGCCGAGATCGTCGGTCAGAACACCCTGGCTCGCGCCCTGCACGGCATCCAGGCAGCGGCCGCACTCCTCGCCCTGGCACGCGCGCTGCCCGACTTCGCCTTCGCTCCGCACTGGGATTCGCTCGCCCGCGACAGCCTCGCCCACGGCTTCGACGCGCTCCTGCCCGAGGGCGGCGATTTCGCCGAAGCCGCGCCGGTGCGGCGCCTCGACCTTGTGAGCCACGGGCAGGCCATCGCCGCGGCCCTCGGCGAGAGCGAGCCCGGCCCGACGATCCGCCGCCGCGTCGAGGCCGCGCTGCCGGGGCTCGCCGGCCTGCTCGATCCGGGCGGGCGGCTGCCGCCCTTCGGCGACGCGCCGGCCGGCCTCGACCATGCCGGCTGGATCGCCCGGCTGTCGGCCCGGGACCGCAATCTCGTGGCCGAGCGGGACGCGGCACCCGTTCCGGACGGCCGCACCGCCGGCCTGGTCGCCCTGCGCCACGACGGGATGGAGCGCGGCTGGGGTCATTTCGCCCTCACCTATGCCGCGCAGTCACCGCACGGGCATCGCGACTGCACCTCCTTCACCTTCGCCACCGGCTCGCGGCGCTGGATCGTGGAGGGGGGCGGGGCCGAGGGCGTCGAGGTCGGGCCGGCGCGTCACCACCTGCTCTCGCCCCGCGCCCACAACGTCGCGATCGCGGACGGAGTCGAGCCGATGGCCGGTTCGGGCCTGCTCACCGCGCGCGTGGCGCTCGACGGCGCCGAGGCGCTGCGGCTCGCCACCACGGTGCACGGTCCCGATCACGACCATGTCCGCCTGTTCCTCGTGCTCGACGACCTGAGCGGGATGGCGGTGATCGACCGGTTCCGACGGCCGGGGGGCGCCCTCGCGTTCGAGGGGCGGCTGCATCTTCCCCCCGAAGCGCTGGTCGCCCTCTCGGGGCCGCGCCGGGCGCTGGCGCAGCAGGACGGCCGGCGGCTGGATGTCGTCGCGGTGCCGTTGAGAGGGCAGGCGGCCGGGATGGACGCCGCCATCGGCCGCAACGACCGGCCGCACGCGATGCAGGGGTTTTCCGCGACGGGTGCCGGGGGGCTGAGGCCGACGCCGGTGCTGCGCTACGCCTTCACCGGCCGCGACACGGTCTGCGGCGGCGTCGTCCTCGCCGCGGATGCGGAGGCGGAGCAGCGGCTTTTACGGCTGCTCGCCGATGAGGAGGTGCGCCGGTTGGTAGAGGCGTAAGTGGCCCGCCACGTTCGGGCGACGAGAGGATGATCCGGCGCGAGGACGCCGTCAGCCAGCACCCCAGCAATCAGAGCGCCTTTGAACGAATAGCATAAAGTGCTATTTTAATACGTCGTGAGGGTTGAGCGATGGCATCGAGCTACACGTTGGGCGAACATTACGAGCGCTTCGTGAAGGGGCTCGTCGCGAGTGGTCGCTACGCCTCCGCCAGCGAGGTCGTGCGCGACGGCTTGCGGATGATGGAAGAGCGCGAGCAAACCCGAGCTGCCAAGCTGGAAGCCCTGCGGCGCGACATACAGGACGGAATCGACAGCGGTCCGGCCGAACCGCTCGACATGGCTGCGATCAAGGCGGAGGCGCGTGCCCGGCGACGGACGAGAAACGAAGACGCCACACGTGGGTGACATCGTTCGCCGACCCCGCGCCCGCCAGGATCTCCTCGACCTCTGGGACTATATCGCCGACGAGAATGAGACCGCCGCCGACGGCGTCCTCGATCGGGTCGAAAGCGTCTTGGAAATGCTGGCCGACAACCCCGAGGCGGGGCGTCTCGGAGCGGAACTGTTCGAAAACCTGCGGAGCTTCCCCGTGGGAAGCTCCGTGCTGTTCTACTTCCCGAAACAACACGGGATCGAGTTGGTGCGCGTTCTCAGCGGGTATCGCGACATCGGGCGCGACGATTTTGAAGCTTGAGCGAGCCTCAGAACCCCGCGCTGATCACGGCCACGGCCCGGTCGATCGACAGGTAGAACACGCCGAAGGCCACCATCGCCGCGGCGGCGAATTCCAGCGTCTGGTTCGACAGGGTCTGGAAGCGGCGCATGGTCTCGCGACCGAAATAGGCCGACGCCCAGGCGAGCGTCAGGACGGCCGGCATCACGAACAGGTAGGAGAGCGTGCTCTCGATCCGCACCGGGCCGGTCGGGTCGATCAGCGCGCGGATGTTGCGCACCCACGGCGCCGAGGCGGCCGCGTAGAGCGTCGTCAGCCACGCGAGGCCGACCGCCACGCCGAGGTGGAAGGTGAACAGGCGATGCAGGCGCGAGAAGTCGTCGCGCGCGTCGTCGAGCGTCATCCGGCAAGCCCCCAATGATACCGGCCGCTGATTCTTGTCCGATCCGGCCATGGACCGAGGGATGGGGGGCAAGGTGGGGTTTTTTGTGACG